>JBGASE010000285.1:0-2692 GCA_044229875.1 Pyrinomonadaceae bacterium
GCAAGGGTAATTATCGGGGACCAGATGAAGAATGATCCGCCGTTGACCACTGAAGAAGCGCTGTATACCATCAAAACGAGTCCAAGCAAGAATGTCACGATTCCCGTGAAAAAGAATGTCCGTTCAGCCGCGATTCGAAAAGACCGATTTTCTTCTTTGACCCTCGAGATCGCCGCCGACTTTGCGTCAGTATCAAGCGGCGACGAACAATACTTACAGACATCTATTGCGTTCGAAACAAAGTTCGAACACTTCGGACATCGAAAAACCTCGTACTCGTCAGCTTCGTTTATCAGTCCCATCGCACCTCAAACAAAATTGATTCAATTCTATTGGCTTTCAAGCTTCTTGAGTTCGATCGTGAATTTCTCGATCTGAACCTTCGTATTTTCGAGGCCGCGCTTTGCCTCAAGATACCGTTCCCATTCCGACGTGTTGGTCAGCGCCTTGGCGACGTCTTCGTCGAGCGCGTGGGCCATGACGGCCAGCAGGTCGCTGATCGCCTCATGATTGTCGAGCAGCGACTGGATGATCGTGTACGCGAGCCGCGCGTTCGGCAGATCGATATCAAGATCATGATGTTCGGTCATGGAATCGTTCATATTCGAAGAAATTATAACAAACGTCGTCGCCGCCATCGACCCTCCGATCAGCGGGACGACATCGGAAGTTCGGCGACTTCACAATTCGCCTCGCCGCATTCGAGCTGCGTTCCGTGCTCAAGATACTCGTAACGGACAAATCCGAGCGCGATTTCCCCGAATTTGGACGAAGTCGCGGTCGACGTCACGCGTCCGGCGGGCTTCCCGTCCGCGCTCCGAAGTTCGGCACCCGGCTCGACCCGCCGATCGAATTTTAACCCGCGAAGCTGTTTTGCGACATGCCCGCGAAAATGAATCCGCGCAATGATCTCCTGTCCGATGTAACAGCCCTTGTTGTAGCTGATCAATCCGTCCGTTCCGAGTTCGGGGACGATCGTCGATTCGTCGCAGTCGACGCCGAAAACCGGAACACCGCGTTCGATACGGAGGAGTTCGAATGATTCCGCATCGATCTCCAAAGCTCCGGCCGGGGTTTCGCCTTTTGGCAGGAACACTCCGCACAATCCGCCGGTTGTGAAAATCGCGGCTGCGCCTGAGTCAGACGGGCCGGAAACCGAAAAGAAGTCATACTGATCGCTGAGGTCTTCGACAAAGAAGTCTCCGGCAAACGTGAATCGGAACAGGTTTGAATATACCTTCTCGCGGGTTGCGGCTTCGGTCTCGATCAGAAACCGCTCGCCGTCGCGCCGGACGCGGACGATCGCCAGCAGTCTGCCCTGCGCGTTTGGAAATGCGGCGCGCATCTCGTCACCGTCGCCGAGCGCCGCGACGTCGTTGGTAATCAGCCCGTTCAGAAATTGAACGGATTCCCTGCCCCAAACGGCGGTCAATCCGCGTTCCTGTTTGAAATAGAGCGATTTGTCGTTTGTCATCCTACTTCCATTCTCCAGATTCGATCGCCGAACGCAAAACCGCGAAATCAGCCTTTTGCGATTCAAGATTCCTGACCGTGATGATCACCTGCGGACTTGGGTGATAAAGCGGAACCAGTCGTCTGCCGAACCAATCGTTGACGGTCGCCGCGGATTGTTTCAGAGATAGCCCATGTCGGGCGATGCCGCCTACGGCTTCAAGCGCGACCGATCCAAGCGTTGCAACGATCGTTGGATCGATCAATTCGATCTGACGCCTCAGAAAGTCCGCGCAATTTCGCATCTCGGCCTTGGACGGACGCCGGTTGGCGCCTGATTCGCTCCGCGGACTGCACATCACCGAATTCGTAATAAAGACGTCATCGCGATTCAATCCGATCGAATCAAGAAGTGCCTGGAAATTCTCCCCCGATTTGTCACCCCAAAATGGGCGGCGGGTACGGTCCGCGCCTTGGCGTCCCGGCGCTTCGGCGATGAACATCACGCGCGGCGAAATATTGCCGTTCAGTTCGCTGAGGACAGCCGTTTTGTCGCGCATCTTCGGACAGATAAGGCATCCGCGCGCCTCGGCAGCCAGTTCACCGAAGAGTTTCAATTTGCGGTCGTTGTTCATGTCGCGGTCATTTTGTAGAATCGAATACTATCAACATTGGAGAAATTGTAAACAAATATGGGGCAGATTACCGAACAAGCAATTTTGGGTGCGCTTTCAAAGATCAAGGATCCCGATCTCGGCAAAGATATCGTCACGCTCGACTTCGTTAAAGATTTGAAGATCGATGGCGGAAACGTCTCTTTCCGGATCGTCCTGACGACGCCGGCATGCCCGGTCAAGGAAGCTTTTGAGGCCGAGGCAAAAGCGCTGGTCGGCGCGATCGAAGGCGTCACCGGCGTCGCTGTGACGATGGACGCCGTCGTTCCGCAAGGGCGCGGCATTGCCGGCAATCAGGCGCTTCCGAACGTCAAGAACATCATCGCCGTGTCGTCCGGCAAAGGCGGCGTCGGCAAATCGACGGTCGCAGTCAATCTCGCCGTGTCGCTCGCGCTCGACGGCGCAAAGGTCGGTCTGATGGATGCCGACGTATACGGCCCGAACGTCCCGCTGATGCTCGGCGCGGCGCACAAACAGCCGGTTGTCGAAAACGGTAAGATCCTGCCGATCGGCGCGCACGGGATCAAAATGATCTCGATGGCCGTTCTCGCGCCGGCCGATAAGCC
>JBGASE010000286.1:0-2683 GCA_044229875.1 Pyrinomonadaceae bacterium
TCCGGAAAGCCCGAACGAAGTGACGACTGAAGGCGGGCTCGATGTCGTTTCGAATTTCGAGGTCGTCCGGTCGGCGATCTCCAAACTTCGCGAAGCCGGAATTTTCGTAAGCATTTTCATCGACCCCGATCATAACCAGATTGAAGCCGCGAAGCGCGCCGGCGCGCCGCCGATCGAACTTTGCACGGCCGAGTACGCTGAGCTGACGCTGAGTTCGCGCGCCGCGCACGGCGACGGCCTGGCCCGCGCGACAGCCGAAGTCGAACGCCTCGCGGAGGCGGCACGGTTCGCCGCCGGCCTCGGGATGATCGTCGCCGCCGGTCACGGATTGACGTACCGGAACATCGGACCGCTGGCGACGATCGCTGAGATCGTCGAATTCAACATCGGCCACAACATCATTTCACGAGCGGTTTTCGTCGGATTGAATCAGGCAGTGAAAGAGATGATCGAAGCGATCCGCGGCTAACTTCGGTTACGATTCCTCGACAATAATCTCAAGAACTCTTTGAAGTCTTCGGGAAGTTGAATACTCATAACCGTATGCGCTTTGCCGCATCTGTTCCAGCGCCAGAAGCCGTTCTTCCGGGCTGCGGGAGTGCCAGTATCGACGGTCCGCTTCGTCAGCCTCGTCAAACGTACTGAAGACCTGAATCTGTTTGCAATCAACTTTGATGTTTCTGATACTCATCGGCGACAGGTCGATATTTGCACAATTGAGCCTCGATCGCCCGATCTTTTTGACACCGATTCGAAGGCGTAATATCCTCAAGCATTAGTTTCGCGACCGATCAGTATTTCACAATCCCGCGGGGTAATTAATGAACTTTGGCTTCGTCATAGATAACCGAAAATGCATCGGATGCCACGCGTGCACCGTCGCATGCAAGTCAGAACATCAGGTGCCGATCGGTGTCAATCGAACATGGGTCAAATACATCGAAAAGGGCCAGTTTCCTGACACCAGACGGCTGTTTTCGGTGATGCGCTGCAATCATTGCGCCGATGCGCCGTGCGTCGAGATCTGCCCCGTGACGGCGCTCTACACGCGCGAGGACGGGATCGTCGACTTCGACAATCGCCGCTGCATCGGCTGCAAGGCCTGTACGCAGGCGTGCCCGTACGACGCCTTGTTCATGGAACCCGACAATCACACTGCTTCGAAGTGCAATTACTGCACACACCGCGTCGATATCGGGCTCGAACCGGCCTGCGTCGTTGTGTGCCCCGAACATGCGATCATCTCCGGCGACATGGACAATCCGGAGACGGAGATCTCAAAACTTCTCGCGCGTGAGACCGTTTCTGTCCGAAAGCAGGAAAAAGGGACGAATCCGAAGCTTTTCTATATCGACGGCGACCGCGTTTCGCTTAATCCGACGGCCGCCAATACTGAAACCGACTATATGTGGTCTTCGCAGGCATCGGGCGTCGGCCATTTCGCCAAATATGCGGAAGAACGGATCGCCAATTCACCGGTGGTCGAAAGCGAACTCCGGAAATCGGGATTCGTCCAGATCGAAGGCCGCGGAAAGGCCCGCCGCGTTTACGACGCGCCGAACAAAGGAATTCTCTGGGGCTGGGAAGTTTCGGCGTATATCCTGACAAAGGCGATCGCGACCGGAGCCTTTCTGATTCCGGTGATCGCGTCCTATTTCATGTTCGTTCCGCCTGAGATCAAGCGGATTTCGATCGCCGTCGCGTTCGTTTTTCTGTGCGTTACGGGCGTTCTGCTGATTCTTGATCTTGGTCGGCCGGATCGTTTCCTGAACGTGCTTTTCAGGCCGCAATGGAATTCGTGGTTATCGCGGGGCGCATATTTCATAACGGTTTACGGCGGTTTGATCACGGGCTGGCTGGCAGCTGACTGGTTTGGGTTTGAGAAGATTTTTCAGATCGTTGAACCAATCGGCATCGTCTTCGCGATCCTGACTGCGGTTTACACGGCGTTCCTTTTTGCCCAGGCAAAAGGCCGCGACTTTTGGCAGTCGCCGATGCTCGGGCTGCACATGATCCTGCACGCGCTGATGGCCGGACTCGCGGTGATGCTGCTGCTGACGTTTGTTATCGAGGTCAATGCCGGCGTGCGGATGTTCCTCAACGGCGTGACGATCGCGGTCGTCGTTTTTCATCTGATCACGCTCGCGATTGAATTAACGACGACGCATTCGACCGATGACGCGCACCGGACCGTAATATCGATCGTTAAAGGCGAGTTCTCGACGAAGTTCTGGTTCGGGATGATCCTTGCCGGAAACGTCGTACCGGCGCTCGCGCTGCTCACCGGAGAGCCGGTGTTTTTCGCGCTCGCCGGCGCGCTCATCCTGATCGGACTTTGGTTCGCCGAAGACATCTGGGTCAAAGCGCCGCAACGAATCGCTTTGAGTTAGAACGGTTTGCCCGCTAAACACGCGAAAAACGCGAAAAGGGTAGTTGCGTTTCTGCGTATTTCGCGTTCGATTAACTGAGAGCGCGTCGTGAAAAATTCAATCGTGACCTATTTTTTGCGTATTTCGCGTGTTTCGCGGGCAGAATCCGCGCAAGCAGCGCCGCAACGAATCGCTTTGAGTTAGAACGGTTTGCCCGCTAAACACGCGAAAAACGCGAAAAGGGTAGTTGCGTTTCTGCGTATTTCGCGTTCGATTAACTGAGAGCGCGTCGTGAAAAATTCAATCGTGACCTA
>JBGASE010000101.1:0-12260 GCA_044229875.1 Pyrinomonadaceae bacterium
TGGTCCGGCGCGCGCGGCTCCATCGGCTCGGTGGAGTCCAACGGACTCAAGGTCGCGCTCATCGGGTTCCACACCTCGCCCGGCGTCAACGACGTGAACGACATTCCCGAAGCGGTGGCGCTGGTGAAGCGCGCGGCTTCCAATCACGACCTGGTGGTGGTGTCGTTTCACGGCGGCGGGGAAGGGCTCGGCAAACATCACGTCGAACCGGGCGTGGAGAAGTACCTGGGGGAAAATCGCGGCAACCTGCGCGCCTTCGCACACGCGGTCGTCGATGCCGGAGCGGACCTCGTGCTCGGTCACGGCCCGCACGTGCTGCGCGGCATGGAGATTTACAAAGACCGGCTGGTTGCGTATTCGATGGGGAATTTTGCGACATACGGAATGTTCACTCTCAGAATGGAAACGGCGCTGACTGCCGTTTTTGAGATCCGGCTCAATCCTGACGGATCTTTCGTCGACGGCAAACTTCACGCCGCAAAACAGTTCGGGCGCGGCGGTCCGACGCTCGACACGGGCGGCGAGGCGATCCGCAAAATCCGAGATCTTTCGACAATGGACTTTGCCGATCGGGCGCCGAAGATCAAGGATGACGGAAGTTTTTCAAAATAGTCGGGATTGAGTGCAGTTCAGCGGTTCATTTTCCGCAGTAACGCAACGATTTTGGGGTCATCGAGTATTTCGGCGAAACGCTGTTCGGTATTTAGGTAGACAATCGCGTGATCGCGATTTTCAAGCGATGATTGCAAAGATTCAATCGCGCCCTCGCGGTCGCCGAGGCGAATCTGAACCAGTGCCGTGTGATATTTCGGGAATGCCGCCAGATACGGTTTCGTCCGGATCTGCCAGAGCCGTTTTTCCCACCAGCCGCGAAGACCGCCCGTCTTGAACGCAGCGTCAACCTCGGTGATAGATTCGGCCGGTTCGCCGAAGCTCTGCATCGACCGTGCGAGGGATTCGGCGGCCTCGGCGTCCCGACCAAGCCGCTCAAATCCAAGGCCGAGATAAAAATGGCCATAGCCGAAATTGGGGTCAAGATCAACGGCCTGTTTTGCGTAACTGACTTCCGATTCAGAATCGGCAAGTGTGTCGGCCAGGCCCGCAAATGCCGCGAAGACAACCGCCGAAAGCGGATCAAGTTCACGTGCCCGCTCAAGGTGATTGCGGCACTCATCGACGCGCTTGAAACTCATCAGAAATTCGGCGAACCATTGATGCGCCGTTGCCGAATTCGGGTTTAGCTCGATCGATCGTCTGAAAGACAGTTCGGCGCCATCCCAATTCCAATCATAAAAGGCCTGAACGTATCCGAGCGAACTGTGAAGCTCGGCGATCCCGCCGTCAAGCTTAAGGCCCTGTTCAATCGCCGCGCGCGCCTTCGGAAAGGTGTCGCGGGGCGTCCCGGCTCCGTATTCCGGCAGAAGAATATACGATTCAGCAAGGCCCGCGTAGGCTCTCGCGAATCCCGGATCGATCGAAATCGCGTTCTCAAAGTGCGAGATCGCTTTCAACAGATTTTCGCCGCTGCGCCGCGTCCAAAAGTATCGCCCGCGAAGAAATTCCTGATAGGCCGCCGGATTCGGTGTCGCCGTCTTTTCGACGGTCCGTTCAACAAAATGCACCGAGACCGAATCGGCCACACGCCGGCTAAGATTATCCTGAACCGAAAAGAGATTCACGAACCGATCATCGAAATTTCCTGACCAGATGACTGTGTTGTCGGCGACGCGGATCAACTGGGCACTGACCCTGATCTGATCGCCGACACGCTGAACGCGGCCGTCGAGTATTGCGTCGACGCTGAGATCGCGGCCGATTCGGGACAGATCTTCGCGGGCTTCGGCGAAAGCAAGCGTCGAGCGGGTCGAACGGACGCTCAACTCGGGTATCGTTCCGAGCTTTCCGACCGTCGCGTCCGCAAGCGCGATCCCGAGATAGCGATCTGCCTGATCGGCCGAAAGATCGACGAACGGCAACACCGCGACCGACCGGATCGGCTGATTGCGCACACCGACCAAGAGCCAGACTGCGAGGATGGTCAATATCAGCGTCCCGATCAAGAATGGCGCCAACCAGTATTGAAAGCGAGCCTTCGTCGTCGAATCGTCAGGCCCCGGAACATCGACCGAAGGTTTCAACGGCGATTCTTCCGACAAATCGTGACTCGCTGTCGAAACCGGGGCAACAAAACGATAGCCGCGGTTCGGAGCCGTTGCGATGTATCGCGGTTCGCGAGTATTTTCTCCGAGCGCTTTTCTGAGCAGGAAGACGGACTGCGAAAGGTTGGATTCCTCGACAAACGCGTTTTCCCAAACGTTCTCGAGCAGTTCGTCTTTTGTAATAACGCGGCTCGGATTCTCGACCAGGTAGGCGAGCAGATCAAAACATCGCGGGGTCAGGACGATACTCTCCAGATCCTCGATCCGAACCAGACGACGACGGCCGATATCGATCCGATATCCGTCAAATTCGTAAGTCCGGTCAATTGAAGTCTCAATCATCGTCATCCCTTAACGAGATAGATTCTTGAAGAACTTCGGTAATTGGTCAAGCATCGCGACGGACAAAACCAGAATCCGACAAAAAGGGCACCGAACAAGCGACAACGTGGCCGATCATTCATGTGCCCTGATTTTCCGGAATTGTCGGTCGGATCTACTGAACGCCGCAGTTCGACGAAGAACAGCGAATCAGAAGAGGGTCTTCAAATCCGTAGTTGACGCTCTTGAACGCGACGGTGTAACCGGCAAAATAGAGCGGTGTGGTTCCCGAAACCGTCGCACCGGCCCTAATTGCGTTGAAGCCGTCCTTGTCCGAAACGTTGAACTGGCTGACAAACAGCTGACCTCCGGTCGATCCGGAATACTTTGCGAACCAGGCATCGGTTCGCGCCGTGCCGACGGAGGGCCCGCCGGGATTCGGGTTCTCTTCGGCCAGACTATCCCAGGTGTTTCCCGCGACATAAATATCGCCGGCACTGTCGGTATCAAGCGATTTGATCTCTGTCGGGAAATACGAGGTCAGACCGACGTTCCACAACGTGTTGCCGACGTTGTTGATTTTGGCGATCCAGGCGCTGCGCGGCGGGTTGGTCAATGCCGAATTCGGTTCATACTCGTGGCCGATCAGAAAGACGTTCCCGTTTGAATCAGATTTCAGGAGTGTCCCGAGGTTGTGAGCTGCCGAACCGAAGGCAGAGCTGATGTAGTTCTGATTGAGCGGACTGAGAAATTTCTGGACCCGGGTGTTGATGATCCCGAGATTCTGGATAGGATTGAATTGACTCCGGTCATCTGTCAGCACGAAAACCGAGCCGTCTGACCCGACGGCGATATCCTTCGGATTGCCGATACCCAAATTGACGATGAAGGCAGCGCTCGGGTTGAAATTAGAGTCGAACGTGTATCGCGTGACGCTGTATTCGGTTTGAAAGTACTCCGTTCCGACCCAGTCACGCTGCGGGACCGTCCGGACGATATGGGTCGGAGCCGTAAGCGTCACGCTGCCGCCGGCGCTGACACCGAAAACCATTCCGCCGGAACCGTCCTCATGGGTTGAGCCGAACGTCCTCACGCCGCCGACGGCCACTCCGTTGGCATTGAACTTGGCCGCGAAAATATCGAGATTTGAGGTGCCGGGAACGAGCGTCGTTCCGGCGACATAAACCTGGCCGGCGGAATCGACAAAAACATCGGTCGGTTGCGGACGTGTCAACCCGCCGATCGTCTGAAGCCATTGTCTCGTGCCCGCGGTATTGTACTTTGCGACCCACGGTTCCGTCGCGCCGGTCGCCGTATTTGAAATCGCATAGCCCGTGACGTAGACGTTGCCGGCGGCGTCGTACGTGACATCGGTCGCGAAATCCGGTCTCAGCGTCTGATTTGTCGGCGTGCCGAACTGATCGGCGAACGAGATTCCCGGATTGACCCGCAATTGAAAAACAGCGGTCGCATAGACTCCGTTGGTCGCCTGCGCGCGGATCGTCAGGTCGTAATTGGCGGTCGTGAACGGAAGTCCGGTCGTCGTTACCTGCATCCGGGAGGTGTTGCCGGACGTCACCGACGGCGAGAACTGAACGCTGACGCCGCCAGGAGGATTGACGGCTGAGAGCGTTACGTTACCGGTGAAATTCGTCCGCACGAACGTCAGATCGGTTCCGGCGGTCTGCCCGGCAATTATCGACTGATTGGCCGGAGCCAGCGAAAGCGTCATCGACGGCATCGGAGTCACCTGGAGTTGGACCGACACGCTCGGAATTACGATCCCGGCGGCCGTTCCTTTGATCGTCAAGACGTAGTTTCCGGCCGGAGTGTTGCTCTGTGTCTGAACGGTAAGCGTCGAACTAGTCGCGGTGGTCGTATTCGGGGAAAACGTCGCGGTACTGTTCGCGGGAAGCCCGCTGATCACGGCAAGCGTCACTTTGTCGGCGAAATTGATACGGTTGATCGATATCGTGTAAGTAGTCTTTTTTGAAGCATACACCGTTCGCGACGTTGGGGACGCGGTCAGATTGACGCTTTGGGAATATGCTTCGGCCGCTGCTCCGAGAACAAAAAACAAAAGAATGCTGGAAGTAAAACGCAGAATAAACTGAAGTGCCCGACTTTTCATGGAAATCTCCTGATCTGATACCGATCGGCGATCCGTCATCCGTAACCGTACGGGAGAACCCGCGCCGACATGTTCATCTGACGACAAACAACGGCACCGATTCTTCAATTTCGGCTTCAATTCTTCTCAATTTTTCTCAATCGGATTTCAATCGCGGCGGAATTCATCGATCGCGGTCCTTTTCGATGCGTTCAATGAGGCGCGTGGCGTGATTGCGGGCGATCAGCGGAATGCGTTCGTCGAGCGAAACTTCCTTCAAATATGCAGTCAGTTGGATCGGGTCTGAAAACTCGTTCCGTTCGATGAAACGCTCTGCCAGATCCATTTGGCCGGGTGCGTTGAGAGGCTGGTTCTGACGGGCGACGTTCATGTCGAAAATCCAGGTGTATTGATTCCCGAGTTTGCGGTACTCATCCATCAGCACCTTTGCGTTCTTGTCGACGGTCCAGTTGAACACCGTTTCGCGTTCTTTGCCGCCGCGGACGAGTTTAAACTTATGGTTTCCGAGATGCTGATAGTCCTTTTCGTACTGATAGCTGTCGGTCGAATTGAGGAAATCGAGCGCCTCAAACGCGGCGCGGATCCGTTCAAGCGCCGCCGGCGAGACAACTATCGGGTCCGAATCCGGTTCCGTCCAGTCACTTTTCATCAGCGTGATCTTGCCGATCCCGGCCTCATCATGCTCTATCGTCAGTTTTGAAATGTTGAAATTCGGCTGGGAAAACTCGTAAAAGTAGTTCGGTTTGTAAGCCGGCATCGTCTGCTGGACGACGGTTGCGCCCGGGCGTTCATTCTTTTTCCCCGGGATTTTCGCGGGTTCGGTTTGTTCCGGAGTCGGTTCGGGCGTCGGCGTCTGGGTAGCCGGACCGGGCCGCGATGTTTTCTTCACCGGCTTTTTGGTCGTCTGGCCGGCGATCGAGAACGCAAACACGACACAAAGGAATGATAAAACGATCAACTTCATACTACTCAAATCGGACCGATACGACTTTCGAAACGCCGGCTTCCTGCATCGTCACGCCATAAAGCGCCCGAGCGGCCTCCATCGTCCGCTTGTTGTGCGTGATGACGATGAATTGGGTGTTTTCCGCCATGAGCGCGATCTTCTCAACGAATCTGCCGACGTTTGCTTCGTCAAGCGGAGCATCGACTTCGTCCAGCAAACAGAATGGCGACGGCCGGTATTTGAAGATCGCCATTACAAGCGCGATCGCGGTCATCGCCTTTTCGCCGCCCGAAAGCAAGAGAATGTTCTGCAGACGTTTGCCTGGCGGTTGCGCGACGATCTCGATTCCGGCTTCGAGAATATCCTCCGATTCCTGAAGCGTCATTTCACCGCGACCACCGCCGAAAAGCTCCATGAAGAACTCCGAGAAATTCGCGTTGATCGCCTCAAACGCCTGTTTGAACCGATCGCGTGAACGCTCTTTGATCTCCCGCAGCGCCTCCTCGGTCGCCTTGATCGAATCGATGATGTCCTGCCGTTGCGACGTCAGGAAAAGAAGCCGCTCTTCCGATTCGCTCAGTTCCTCGAGCGCCAGCATGTTGATGGCTCCGAAGTTGTCGAGCTTTTCGCGCAGATCCGCGACCCGTTCACGTGCGTCGTCAAGTTCAAAATCGGCGTCGATATCTCCGGCTTCGACCAGTTCGGCGAGCGCCACGTTCAGTTCCTGCGAGCATGATTCATTCAAGTGCCTGAGCTTCGTGACGGCCTCAGTTTGTCTGATCTCAAGCGCCGCGCGGGCGTTTCGCGCCTCGGCCGAGTTCTTGTTGAGCTCGGCAAGTTCGGCGCTCATCGTATCGGCGGCGTCACGCGCGTTGATGAGATGTTCGTTGGCGGCCGAAAGTTCGTTCTCTTCTGCCGCGAGCGCATTTTCACCGGCAGATATCGTCGATTCGATGGCCGAGATCGACGTCGTTAGCTCACGCTGTTTGCCGCGCGTCTCTTCAAGTTCCCGAACCTGCGCGTTGCGCCGATTGTCATATTCACGTGCCTCATTCTCGACCCGCCGCAACGCGCTTTGCGCCGATCGGCGTCTTTCCTCGCTGGTCGCGGCGAATGTCCGCTTCTGATTGAGGACAACGTTCTCGGCGTCCGAGCCGGCGCGCGCTTCGGCGAGTTCGCGCGATACTTCGACAAAAAACTTCTCGGCCGTCAGCCGTGCCGCATCGGCTTTCTTTCCGCTGTCGCGTGCTTGTTCCTGGCGTTGGCGGAAGTCCGCCGTCTCGCGCTCGATCTGAGCCGCTTCTTCGGCGACAACGCGCTTGTGGCGTTCGGCGCGTTCCGTTTCCTGCCGCGCCGTTTTTTCCTGAATCTCGAGGCTTAGCAGATCGCGTTCGACCTGGACGATCAGCGATTGCAGATCGACCAGGCTTTCTTCATGCCCCGCAAGTTCACCGCGCGCTCTTTCGGCTGCCGCTTCGGCGCCGGAGATCGTCGATCGTGAGTTATCGATCGCCGCTTCAAGCTCGCGAAGTTCACGTTTGAAAGCGAGCAGCGATGCGTTTTTTTCGCCCGCGTTCGACTTTCCGGTGACAAAGAGTTTGCCGTCAATCGAGATGTCGCCATGAGCATCGACGACGGCTCCGGTTTCAATGAACGCCGCGATCGAATCAACAAGCCGCGCCTTCATCTCGCGTGGGAATACCTCGGCAAGCAACATCGAAAGCTCGGGCGAAGCACCGAGCAGATCGGCGATCCGGTCGGATTCCGCGCGATCGCGTTTTGCCCCGGAGTCCTTGAGCGCGCCGCAGACGAGAACCGCGATGCGCCCAAAATTGTTGGCTGCGAGATATTCAACCGTGCGTTGCGCTTCGGCTTCGGTTTCGACCAGAACGGTTTGCAGAAACGCACCGAACAGGCTTTCGACCGCTTTTTCGGCGCGTTCATCGACCGCCAGCCGATCGGCGAGCGTCCCTCGGAATCCAACGCCGATCTTTGCTTGTTCGGCAAACAGTTTTTGCACCGACGGGGCGTAAACGGCTCGCTTTTCATCGAGTTCCCGGAGCGTTTCGAGGCGATTCTTTTTTCGCGCGAGTTCGGTCCGAAGATCGCCGAGCGTTTGTTCCGCCTGCTGAAGACCGGCGCGTGCCGCGGCCGATGCATTAACCAGTTCCTGTTTTTCGCGATAAAGCGCCGAAACCTTTTCGCGCTTCTCCTTGACGCCGGTTTCGAGCCGTGCGACCTCGCCGGTATGGTCGGCCAACGTTTCCTGCGCCCGGATTCCTTCGCGAACCAGTCCTTCGGCGCGTTCGGTCAGCCGTTCAAGATTATGTTCAAGCTGTCGTTCGATCTCGGTGAAGCGCTCAAACGCGGCGGTGTGCTGAATGACTTCGTTGCGGATCGTTTCAAGCCGCGATTCGATCGATCGGACGGCGTCAATCCGTGTGCGGTACTTTTCTTCGGCCGACTTGAGCTCGCTTCCGGCCTTTTCGGCTTCGGCAAGTTCTTTCTGCTCGTCCTTCTTAAGCCGATCGATCTCGCCTTTGTATTCGGCTAGCCGGTCAGCGCCGGTCTTGATCTCGTTCTCGAGCACCGCGGCGCGGACTTTCAGGTTTTCAATCTGTTCGAGGCGGTACGTGCGTTCACGCGCGTTGCGGTCTCGCTCAAGCGCGTTGGCCGCATGCTTTTGTCGCAGCTCACCAAGATTTTCTTCAGCGAACCGCGCGTTCCGGGTAGCTTCACGAAACGCCTCTTCTTTGTCGGTAACGCGTTTATGGATCTCGCCTTCGGCCGCGCCGGCAACTCTTAGCCGATCTTCGAGTTCACCGACAAGCGTCGAAAGGAACTTCCCTTCGGCGGAAAAGAGTTGTTTCAGCAAAACGCGAAACTCTTCGCGAAGGATCTTGTAGCGCCGGGTCTTTGCCGCTTGGCGGCGAAGCGAATTCGCCTGTTTTTCGATTTCCGAGACGATGTCGGAGATGCGGTTGAGGTTCGATTTTGCCGATTCGAGCCGCGCTTCTGCGGCGCGCTGACGGGTTCTGAACTTGCTGATTCCGGCCGCCTCTTCGATCAGATTTCGTCTGTCGGACGGTTTGGCCGAGAGAATCTGCCCGATCCGGCCCTGCTCGATGATCGCATAATGTGAACCGCTCAGTCCGGTTCCGGCGAAAAGATCCTGAATGTCGCGCAGCCGGCATGTCTTTCCGTTGAGCAGATATTCGCTGTCGCCGGAAAGATAGAGTCGGCGCGTGACGGCGATCGCCTCGCCCGGCGCGAAATCGAGCGCGAATGAGCGCGGCCGCCAATGTCGTTTCGGCCTGACTTTTTTCTCAACGACATGCGCGGTTCCGACCTGCGCCGCCTGCGCGATCTCGGTCGATTCCGGTGTTTCGTCTGTCGTTTCCGGCTCAACGCCCGGCACTTCAAGCACCTGTGGTTCGAAATCCTCAACGTCGACCGCATTCTCGTCGAGTTCCGAGATCGCCTCATCAATACCGCTCAGATCTTCTTCATCGTGAATGAACGCCAGTTCGTCATCGCGGACGAGATGCAGCACGACTTCCGCCATTCCCGAAGGTTTGCGTGTCCGCGTTCCCTGAAAAACGACGTCTTTCATCTCCGAACCGCGAAGTGCTTTGGCACGCTGTTCGCCCAAAACCCACGCGATGCTCTCGGAAACGTTGCTTTTCCCGCAACCGTTCGGCCCGACGACGGCCGTGATGCCGTTGCCGGTGAAGACGATTTCGGTGTAGTCAGCGAAGGACTTGAAACCAGTGATCTCGAGACGCTGGAGTTTGAACATTCGTAAAAGCGCTAAATTTAAGGGAAAGTCAGCAGTCTATTTTGTTGGTTTGAGCCCTTTAAGTCAAACATCGGCGCGCGCCGCCTCAGGAGATTTGTTAAGATATCGCGCGTTGGACGGCGATGGAAAAAATGCCCGAAAAAGATAGCCCGCGGAAGCCGATTTCGGCGCGCGCCGCAGTTTCCGCGCTGATTTGGATCGGTCTCGTGCTGACGCTCTCGGTCGGCGGATTGTTTGTTTGGATCTTGCCGGGCCGATCGGACCGCGAACTCATCGGTGACCGCCTGCCGCCGCCTGCTGCAGTAATCAGAGCCGAGGGCGAAATCGTCGATGACGGCAGATATGTTTCGGCCCGCCGGACGTATTTCAGGCCACGCGCCAGATTTGCGGTCGACGGCCGGGAATTCGAGTTTGAATCGGTCAACGGATATGCTGAAGATCTGCTTCCCGCGTATCCGCAACGCGGGGCCGCAATCGCCGTCGTCTATCGGAAGTCCGATCCGTCAGAAGCCTGGTTTGCCTGGGAGTTTGATCGGTTGCGGACCGAATCGGCGGCTTTGAGCGCCGGACGCTTTGGCGATACCGTCCGCAAATATTATCTGGCCGCCTCAACTATCATTGCGGCGGCCAGCGGACTGTTCCTGTTGATTAATGTCTTCTTTCCGATTCTCGCAATTTTTGCGAATCTCAGAATTCGTCGTTGATCATGCGGAGCCCCTGCTTTTCAGCGCGCTCATTGTCGAGTTCGGTAAGAACATCGAGCAGGAAATTGGTATTGCTCGAGACCGAAATGACCATCGGGAATTCCGTTTCTGAAAGTGAGAACTCAAACGTTCCGTTCCCGATCTCAATAATGTCGCGAAAAGCCCGGGCACCGCTTCGTCCGGCGCATTCGGCATCGACGATACGTCCTTCATTGAACGAAACGCTGGCGAGATACAGATCCGATTTGAGCACCAGCAAACCGGTCATTTTTGAATTTTCGATCACCTGCACCGCGTCAAAAATGCCGACGTATGCCAGGTTGCCCGCAAACGTGCAGTCCGTTCTGACTTTCTGCGGCGTTTTGTCACGCGGTCCGGCAAATTCCGGACGCCGCGCACGGCGGATCGCTTCAAGTCCGGGAGCAACCGAAATTCGCGGATCGAAGAGTTTTGCTTCCTGAAGCCGGTCGTAAGCGATGTCGAAATCCTCACGGCCGATGTAGAGATTGACGAGCGCGAGGCATTGCCGCGCGGCTTCGTCCAGACTCTTTTGGGCGATGCAAATGTCGCGCAGCTTTTCACGCAATGCGATCGACCGCGGGCTGCGCTCGATCGAATCGCGAAGAAGCTTGAAGGCTTTTTCAGGCGAACGATATTTCACAAAAAGATCGGCGTCGAGCAGGATCGACTCGATCGAAACTTCATTCATCGGGATTGAGGGCGCGTCAAGGACTTGATTCATAATTCGACCACTCTGAACAACTCTGTTCAACACTTTAAAACTAACATAATACGCACCCGTTCGTCACGGAAATTCTCGAATACTACCGGGACCCGGCATGCCGACGAGATTTTTCCCGCCGGCCGCGCCGTACGCGCTTTGTTTTTCGGGCACGAAACGCGTGCCACGCTCGCTCCCGATCCGTTCGTTCGGTTATACTCGAACCGTTTAACTCATTCTGTTGACTGGAGATTCGCAATGTTGAAGGCTTTGTTTCTGATCCTGTTGCTGGCGATTCCGGCCGTTTCGCAAAGCGTCCGCGTGACGTTCTTGCACGTTAATGACGTCTACCAATTCATGCCGGTCGATGGCGGAAAACGCGGCGGACTCGCACGTGTGATGACGATCCGCAAGGCGGCACTCGCCGAAAACCCGAATACGGTATTCACGCTCGGCGGAGACACGCTTTCGCCTTCGGTCGAAACGCGGACCTACAAGGGCGCGCAGATGATCGATGCCTGGAACGCGCTCGGGCTTGATTATTCAGTCTTCGGCAATCACGAATTCGATATCAAGACCGCTGATTTGCTGGCGCGGATCAAAGAATCGAAATTCAAATGGCTCGGGGCAAACGTCGTCGATTCGAAAACGGGCAAGCTTTTTGCCGATACCGAACCGTTCGTCGTTCGTGAGTTCGGCGGAGTGCGGATCGGAATCGTCGGGTTCCTGCTGCCCGAAACGAAGGAAACTTCATCGATGGAAGACAGTCTTCAGGTCACGGATTTTTGCGCATCAGCCAAAAAACTCGTCAAACAGATGCGGAAAAAGGCAAAGGTCAACGCCGTTGTCGGTTTGACGCATCTGTCAATGGCCCAGGACAAACAGCTGGCGAAATGCGCCGATTTCGATCTTATTCTCGGCGGACATGAGCATTCGCTCCTTCAATCGTCGTCAAACGGAACGCCGATCTTCAAGATGACGGCCGACGCGCGTGAGGTCGGCAAATTCAATCTCAGTTTCAACGCCGCGACAAAGCGTCTGGAGAGCATCGATTGGGAGATCATTCCGGTTACCGATGCCATCGCGGACGACCCTGAATTTGAGCCGATCTTCAACAAATACAAGGACTTGCTGATCAAGTTGGCAGAACCGGTCGGCAAGACGGGCGTCGTGCTCGACGCGCTTTCGGTTTCAAACCGGACGAAGGAAACAAATATCGGAAACTTTATCGCCGACAGTTACCGCGATGCCGCCGGCGCTGATGTAGCACTGGTCAACGGCGGATCGATCCGTGCCGATCTGACCTACAATCCCGGTGTTCTGACAAAGCGCGACGTGCTTTCGATGCTGCCGTTCAACAACCCGATCGTGAAGATCGAGATCACCGGCAAAACGCTTCGCGCCGCCCTTGAACACGGTGTTGCCCGAAGCGCGGTCGGCGAGGACGGCGAACCCGGACGTTTCCCACAAGTTTCGGGA
>JBGASE010000102.1:0-12238 GCA_044229875.1 Pyrinomonadaceae bacterium
ATATCGGCACGGCGCGCGCTCTTTTTGTTTGAATGAAGCAGAAACTCTTCTTTTTGCCGGCAATTTTCGCCGCGTTGCTGATTTCGGTCGGGGCCGACATTTTTGGCCAGGTACCGAAGCCCGATTTCAACCGGAAGCGGACGATCAATGTCGAAAAGTACACGATCCGGACATCGTTTGAAAGATCGCGGAAACGCGTAACGGCCGAAACGACGGTCGATTTCCGGCCTTTGAACGACAATTTCAGGACACTCGAGCTTGACGCAGTCGGATTGCAGTTCGAATCTGTTTCAACCGCAGCGGGATCCGCTTCACTGCCGTTCCGCCTCACGCCAACGACCGTCGTCGTCGAACTTGATCGTGCGTACGATCGCGGCGAACTTGCGAGCATCAGATTCAAATATCAGACGATACCTGCGAAAGGCGTCTATTTCGTGCCGGCGCGGCGCGGCGGGCGCGATTTCCCTCGTGATGCGCAAATTTGGTCGCAGGGCGAGCCGGAAGAGGCGCGGCATTGGATTCCTTCTTACGATTTCCCCGATGACAAGGCCGTCTCGGAGCAGTTCATCACGGTTGACGAAGACGAAACGGCGATCGCCAACGGCGAGCTGATTGACGTCGCAAGCGGCGGGAAGAGCAAGACGTACCATTATCGGATGGAGGTTCCGCATTCGACATATCTGATCTCATTCGTCGTCGGTCGTTACGTCAGACTCAGCGATCAATATCGTAACGTCAGTCTCGGCTTTTACACTTATCCGGACCAGAAGCGCCTTGCCGACGAGGCGTTTGCCCCGATCAAGGACATGATGCGGACGTTCGAAGATCTGACGGCGATGGATTATCCGTTTTCAAAATATGACCAAGCGATCGTCGGCAATTTCACCTTCGGCGGGATGGAAAACATTACGGCGACAACGCTGTCTGACGATGACGTTTTTCTGATCTCGCAGCCCTGGGGGAAAAACATCGTCGAAGATCTGGTCTCGCATGAACTCGCGCATTCCTGGTTCGGAAATCTCGTCACCTGCCGGAACTGGGCGGAATTGTGGCTGAACGAGAGCTTTGCGACCTTTATGGAAGCGGCTTATCGCGAAAGACGCTACGGCCGCTCGGATTATCTCCGGAAAATCCGGACGAATGCCGATGAGTATTTCGCCGAAAATGCGCGGTTCAAGAAAAAGCGCGGCCTCTTCAATCAATTGGCAAAGCCTGATGATTCGATCTTCGATGCGGTCACGTATCAGAAAGGATCGGCCGTGATTCATACATTGCGCGTGCAACTCGGAGATGAGGTTTTTTGGAAGGCCGTCCGGACCTATCTGCAGCGATTCAAGGGAAAGAATGTCGAAACGACCGATCTCAAGGCAGTCTTCGAGGAGATTTCCGGAAAGGACCTGACGGAGTTTTTCGAACAGTGGGTCTACGGCGCGAGGCACCCGATCATTCGATACACTCGTAATTTCGATCGAACGACCGGAAATCTCCGGCTCGAATTCGAACAAACACAGATCGCGGACGAATATTCGCCCCAACCGTTTCGGTTCAATCTCGATATCGAACTTATGTCACACGGCGGCCGAAGGACCGAAACCGTGCGGATCGAAAAGCGGATTCAGAGCGTTGAGATCAAAACAGACCGGCAACCGGACAAACTCAACTTCGATCCGGAGTCCAAGATCCCGCTGTTACAAATCAAAAAGCGCTGACAATGCGATCCGCCCTGCAGAACCACGCACGGAGTAAGTGGGAATGACCGCCGAGCGGTCATTTGGCGTCCTCGAAAATCACGGAGCGACCACCCCGCGGCCATTCCTACCTACTTCGTGCGTGGTTCTGCAGTATCTTTCCCGCGCGTCGCCCAGAGGGGTACACTTCTCCGTTTTTCCTTTGGAAGCAGTTCAAACTTCCCGTCACCATCGGAATCCACGCATGACCAAACGAACAGATACCTATGATCACTGTTGTCCGCCGGATGAATGTCTTCGGCTTCCCGAGCGTAGACATCGACCGCGTAAATCAACCCGTTAATACTGTACTCATTCATCCACTCGAGGTTGTAGCCGATTTGCGACGGCGTCGGTTCGGGAACATACTTCATTGGTTTCAGAGACCTGATTTCAGTCGCCGTTACCGTATATGTTCTCCCATCGCCCGCTGGAATTTCGTTTCGTGAGCTTCGGACAACTCTTCGGTTGATGATCGTCGGAACGTTGCATCGCTCAGATTCAATCGTTCCGGGTTCGTAATTTGCTACAGGCGTCGGTACTTTATCAGTCGCAACAGAACAGCCGGTCCCGATCAAAGTCGCCACCACAATAATCCAGAAGCACCTATCCCGCATTCGATTGCTCAGACGCCAGATACCAGACGTCAGATGTCAGATTTGAGATATCTGAAAATCTGACGTCTGACCTCTGACATCTGACAACTGACCTCTGACCTCTGACGTCTGACTTCTGACCTCTGACATCTGACGTCTGAAACTTTCACCCGCTCACTTCGTGCGCGGCTCTGCAATGACAAACAGAAAAAAGTTCCGCGCTAACGGAACTTTTTTCCCTTTGAGAAGACCGGACGTCTGTTTGATTCGTTGAAAAAATCAAAGGCACGAAGCACTTGGAAAATCGTACCTAAACAGGCAAATCTTTTACGTAGCTTCTTCGCCCACCTACGAGGTTAGCTGTCGGGCTAGGAATGAAGAAGTTTCCCCGCATTCACGATGAATGCCTCGCCCCGTGTTCCGCAAAAGCGAAACGTTTGGTTCCCCCGCGCCGCAAAACAATAAAAACGGCTTCGGCGTCTCAATTTTCAACATTCAGAATATAGCATCGAAGCTTCTGAAAAATCAAGACTTTGACAAAAAAAATTACGGCGTCGGAAAGAGGTGGTAAACGAAGAGATAAACGAGCACGCCGGTGGCCGAAACATACAGCCAGATCGGAAATGCATAACGGGCGACGCGGCGGTGATCCTCGAACCGGGCGTTGGCCGCAAAATACATCGCCCGAAGCACGAGCGGCAACACGACCAGCGACAATCCGATATGTGAAATCAGTAGGAAAAGATAGAGATATCGGACGATTCCCTCTCCCGAAAACCGGTTTGACGGGTTCGAGACGTGATAGGTCACATAACAAACCAGAAAAACTCCGCCGAGCGCGAACGCCATCGTCATCATCGTCTGGTGCAGTCTGATCTTGCCGAGTTTGATGAAGATCAGACCCAGTACAAGCACGACCGTCGTCGTCGTATTGATCGCGCCGATCGCATGCGGAAGATTCTTGGTCCAGCTTCCGAGATCGGCTTTCTGCGGCAACCCGAGCAGGATCGCAACGACCAACGGCACGACGACCGAAATCACATTGATGACAAGATTCGAGCTTTTCGTCGGCGATTCGGTACTCATTTCCAGAATCCAAGCAGAATAAAAAGGACGATCCAAAGTACGCCCATGAAGTGCCAGTACCAACCGACCGCCGATGCAACGTCACGGATGCGATCGATCCCGGCGTCGAAACGTTCCCGTTCCCAAACCATCAGCACCAGATAGCCGAGCGCGATAATACCGCCGGCAACGTGGATCGCATGGAGCGCCGTCAGAATGTAAAAGAAGCCCGCATACGGATTGCTCTGGAGATACACGCCGCGCTGAACGAGCGCCCACCAGGCAAGGACTTGCGAAGAAACGAACGTCGCGCCGAGCGCGGTCGTAACCGCGAGCCATTTCTTTGACGACCGCTGATCGGCACTGCGCACCGACCGTTCAGCAAAGTAATACGTGACGCTCGACGCCAGAATGATCAGCGTGCTGATCCAAACCTGAAACGGCAGCGCGAACGGTCGCCATTCAAGAACCCCGTTGGTCGAGATCACGACGTACGCGCCGATCACGCCGCCAAATGTCATCACAACGACGAGCAGCAGGAACCATGTCAGAATCCGCGATTTTGAAAAACTCGCCTCATATTCGATCTCTCCGTCTGGCAACGGTCCGCGCCGCGGTCCTTCGTTCCCGGCCGATCCTGATGACCCGCCGGCGGCGCGGCCGGGCGTCGGCTTTCCGATCGTTGTTTCGTTCGAAACCATGTGATTATCTCCGGTCAGCAACCATCAGCGCGAAGATCAGCGGCAGATACAAAACCGAAACGAGCAATAACCGACGTGCCTTTTCAGCCGTTTTCGTCCGCGCCATCGAGATGCTTTCCCACATGAACCAGATCCCGAGTATGGCCGCGCCGATCAGATAAATGTAACCCGCAAGACCAATAAAAAACGGGGTCAGGCTGATCGGAACGAGCATCAGCGTGAAGACGACAATCTGACGTGCCGTCACCCGACCGTCCTTTTCGACCACCGGCAGCATCAAGATTCCGGCCTTCGCGTATTGATCCTTGTACATCCAGGCGATCGCCAGAAAATGCGGAAACTGCCAAAGAAACAAAAGCGTGAAGAGTGTCCAGGCGGCCAAAGTAATGTTGTCGGCCGACGACGTCCAGCCCATCAACGGCGGCATCGCTCCGGGAATCGCACCGATCGCCGTCGATGCGGTCGTCCGGGTTTTGAGCGGCGTGTAAAGCAAAACGTAACCGATGATCACGACCAGACCGAGAATCGCCGTCAGACCGTTGACGAGGATCCATAGATAAAGTTCGGCAGTTGCACATTGGGCGATGCCGAAAAGCAGCGCTTCATTCGGAGTGATCTTGCTGGTCGGCAGAGGCCTTTTCGCAGTCCGGTCCATCAGCGCGTCCGTCCGGCGTTCCATCCATTGGTTGAGCGTGGCGACGCCGAACGCGAGCAACGTGATGCCGATCAGCGAATTAACGAAGAGTGCAACGTTAAACGGGCCTTGATTGCCGAGGTAAAAACCAGCCGCCGAGGTAAGCACCAGCATGAAAGCGATCCGCGGTTTCGTCAGTTCAAAATACGCCGCCAACTTCTCGCGCAGACCGTAAACTCTGGCGTTCTCAAGTTTTGCTCCTAAGGTTTCCATGTCGGTTTTTCTGGTCAAAATCGTAAACTCAAGAATAACTTCTCGGCCGAAAAACTCCAAGCTAGTTCAAGTAGCAGAATTGATCAAGTACTGAAGGCGGACTAATTTCTCCGCATGTGACAATGAAATCGCGCTGGGCTATGATTTTGATAAAAGGAAGGGCGGGAAGAATTTGTCGGACCGCAACCGAACAAGATCATGTCAGCCGCAGAAGAATCGATAAAATCCGAGATTTCAAAAGAGAAATCTTCGCCTGTCATCAACAGTTTCCTGGAGTTTATCAGCTCCGTAAAATTCGGCGTCGTCATACTGTGCATACTTGTTCTGCTATCGATCCTCGGGATGGTCATCATCCAGCAGAATGTGCAGGGATTCGATGCTTACTACGCAACGAGAACGCCGGCCGAAAAGTACATATTCGGTCAACTTGGTCTTTTCGACATCTATTACAGTTGGTATTTCAACCTGCTGCTCTTGCTTCTGTCGCTGAATATCGTACTGGCCTCGATCGATCGCTTTCCCGGAGCATGGAGCTATCTAGCCGCGGCCAAAAAGACGGCGACGAAGAAATGGCTGCTGAATCTGAAACAGAATGCGGTCGTCGAAACCGCCGGAACCGGTGAAGACGAAGTCGCGCAACGCGTCAGATCGGCTTTCGATCAGGGAGGTTGGAAAGCGCAGGTCAATGTTGATGAAGTGACGTCTTACGCCACCGATGCCGAGGGCCGCAAGGACTTTGACCGGATCGAAAAGCAGAAACATTATTATGTCTTTGGCGAAAAAGGAAAATGGAACCGTCTCGGCGCCTATATCGTCCATGTTTTCCTGCTGATCCTGTTTCTCGGTCATTTCGTCGCCCATCAGTTCGGGTTCGACGCCGACGTCAGACTGACGCCCGACACGAACCCGCAGGTTCTTAACGAATTCAATCTGGTCCAGAAATCGAATACGATCCAGCTGATCAAGTTCAATCTCGACAAACAGGAACGTTTCAACGTCGAACTTCCCTTCACCATCACTTGCCTCGAGATAGAGCAACGACTGATCAACACAGGCGGCGAGATCGAGATCAACAACACAATGGACTGGCGGACGCGGATCAAGATCGACGATCCGGAATACAGTGAATCGATCGGCGATGTAAGTCTCAATAATCCATACACTTACCGCGGCTACCGGTTTTTCCAGGCGAGCGCGATCACGATCGGAAGCGCCAGCGCGATGACGTTTCAACTGACGCCGGAAAACAAGTCGGAACAGCCGATCACGCTCGTCCTCAAACGGAATGAGTCGGCCGTGCTGCCGAACGGGACAAAGATCGAGTATGAAAATTTCCTGCCCGACTTTGTCATGCGCGGCAATCAGGTGACGACGCAGAGCGCTGAATACAACAACCCGGTCGCGGTCCTGCGCGTGACGACTCCGGCAATCAACGGCGAGCCGGAACAGACCCAGAAGGTTTTCGCGTTCGCCAACAAGCTTCCCGACAATGCGCCGGTCGCGGCGCCGAAAGCCGGCTATCGCTGGCATATGACCGAATACGTGAAATCGCCCCTGGCGCATGTTCTTTCGATCAAATACGATCCGTTCGGAGCATCGTTCATCGCCTGGTACATCGGCGGGTTTGGTCTGATGGGCGCGCTGGCGTTCGTATTTTTCACGTCCCACCGCCGCGTTTGGGCGATGATATCAAAACGCGACGACGGTAAATTCGAAGTAGTTTTCGGCGGTGACGCAAACCGCAATCATCTTGCGTTTCAGGATTCATTCGAATCGCTCGTAACGCGCTTCAGAAAAAACACAAATTCGTAAGACAAGGGGTTATCAATATGGAAGAAGCAACCAGAATTCAAAGCGAGGTTTTCACGGCACCGGCTTCCGAGTCGTACGACGCGTCGAGCTGGAAGTCATATCTCCCGGCGATCATCGCAATCGTCGGATCTTTCGCGATGGTCGGACTTCGGGTCCAGATCGGCGAGGGCTTCATTTCCGACACGGCTCTGATGATGCTGGCGCTCGCGTTTTACATCCTCGGCGGATTGTTTGAGCTGACGAACCTCTATGCGCCGTCCGGAATGGCGAAAAAAATCGGACTTTGGGGAGCGACGCTCGGCGTTTTCTTCAATCTGTCGAGCTGGCTCGTCCGTTGGGCAAACGCATACGATCACGAACTGGCCCAATTGCAGCAAAGCGGCAATATGGTCAAGCCGTGGATCTTTCGTTATGTACCGTTCGCCAATCTTTATGATCTGAGCATCGCCTTCGCGTTCGGAGCCGGGATCACGACGCTGTTCCTGATCCATCGCAAGAACTTCCAGTTCCTGAGCGCATTCACGCTTCCGCTTGCCGCGATCATCCTGACGCTGGCGAGGTTTATCGGCGGCGAGCATTCGAATCTGATGCCGATTCTCGATTCATACTGGCGGCCGATCCACGTCGGCGTCGCATCGCTCAGCTACGGCATCGCGCTCGTTTGTTTTGCGATCGCCGTGATCTATCTGCTGAAAGACGGGGTCAAGGTCGAATCGATGGCGATCTGGGCAAGCATTTTCGCGCTCGCCGTGTTCGGCTCTATCAGCGGGTTCTCGGTCTTTACCGAGGGCGTTTACCGCGCCGGGACGCTGCTGCCGAATCCGATGGGCGGCAAACCGTTCAACGCCTTTTTCCGTGTCGATCTGCCCTATGTCGGTTGGGCATTGGTTGCCGCCGGAGGATTGTTGGTCGGATCGATCGTGATGTTTCTGGCGTATGTTTACAAGTCGGATGCAAAAGCCCGGATGATCGGCCACCTTTTGCTCAAGCTCTCGTTGGTCGCTCAGATTCTGGCAGTTGTTTTTTGGGTCTCCGGCGTGAAATCAACGACCGACGTTTACGCCAAGCTCCAGGCTCAGCTTGAAACGAACAACGCACAGTATATCGCCGTCGGCAAAGAACTTGCGTCACGTGAGAATCTTTCGGCGCAGGAATTCGCGGCAATCACGCCGAAGCAGTTGGAAATGGCCGGAAAGCAGTATTTTCAGGGCAACGGCCAGAAGATGTTTCTCAGCCTGAACACGAATCCGGTCGAATTTGCCGGATTGATCACGGCACTTGCCGGAACATTCTTCGTGATCCTGTTTTCATTCCGGACTGAGACGATCAAGGATCGGCTCCCGAGTCTCGACGCGCTTGACAGTTTGATGTACAAAACCGCATGTCTGGCGTTCGCCGGACTCGCGATGCTGCTCATCACCGGCGCGATCTGGGCGAATGAATCCTGGGGCAGACCGTGGGGATTCGACTCAAAAGAGACCGGAGCGCTCGTGGCCTGGCTGACATACGCGGCGTTCCTCCATACGCGGATTTCGCGCGGATGGCACGGAAGAAGCTCCGCATATTTTGCGATCCTTGGGTTCCTACTCGTGATTTTTACGTACCTCGGAGTCAGTTACTTGCTGCCCGGACTCCACAGCTACGCATAAATTCACGCGACTTTCTCCTTCGCCTGTCGCGAGACCGGCGAAGGAGAAAGTCATCATTCAGACCATTCGATTTTTTGACTTTATCTCGTTACTTAAGAGCTAACAACGCGTTCGGCCTCCACACAGCCGCGAGCGTTACTCATCCCAAAGAAGCTCAATTTTCTCAATTGACCCGACGACGAGACATCCATTAATCCTCGAATCCACGACCTGATAATTCGGCGCATAGCAATGATCGGATTGGTCGGCACGATTCAATGATCGTATCGACCCGGCTAGCCGAACGGGCATATCGAGATTGCCATTGACGAGGTAGCGTTGTCTGCGACTTTCCAATCGGCGAAAGAGATCACCTCTGGTTTGCCGGTCGAGGTCCACGAGCAAGGCCGCTGGCGGTGAGCACTCTTTGTTCGTCACAACCAGATAATGGAAGCCCTGCAACTGTCCTTCGACTATTACAGTTTCCCCCTCGAACCCGAGCCCTTGTCGTGAGATCTCGCATAACGAGACAATTCTGTTTCCATCGCTCCGCCGCAGTTTCAACCAACCGGACCCGACGATCAGCGTTGCAAACACGATCGCGACGGCGAATTTTAAAACGCGTGCAAAAGAATAGGTCATGATGTTGATTTGCCCGACAATTTGCGATCGCGTAGGTCCGGTAGGATTCGCGGCCGACTTAAAAGTGGGACTTCATTCAGTCGGTTCACTATTGAATCCAACACGAACGAGACCGATCGGCCGGTATTGAATAAAACCGGCAACGAATCACTCGACGGTCATCTTCGCAATATCGGTCAGTTTGTAGCGACCTATCGATCCGTTTTTGTTGATGATCGTCAGAATCCCTTTGTCGATGCTGAGTTTGATGATCTCGGTCATCGGCCGTTCGATCCGCGAACCGTCCTTAAAGAGCACGATCAGACGGACGTTCGCGAGCGGATCAGGTTCGGGCGACGGCGTCGATTTTGGCGGTGGCTTGAGCTCCGTTTTCGGAACCGGCTTCGTCGCTGGACGCGTTTGCGGCTTCGGCGTCGGGCGTTTGTCTGGCTCGGCGACCTTATCCGGCTTGGCAACCGGGTCAGCCGGCAACGGATCGGTCACGACAACTTCCGGACGCGGCTCATTCGGAGTCGAAGCCGGTTGCTTTGACGGTTTGACGTTCTTTGAGACCTCGCTCTTCTCCGGCTTCTTGTCCGCGTCGGACTTCGGCACGGATTCGGCCTCGGCCGGCGTCGGAGTCGGCTTTGGCCTGACGGCGACGATCGTGCCCGCAGAGTTCACTTTCACGTCCGCGTCTTCATTCTTCGCTTTGACGGTCGGATCGTCAGCCGCGATCGCGTCCTCTGACGGCGCGAAGCTGCCCGCAAACTTCAGCCGATATGTCGCCGGCTTGTCATTCGGGCTTCTGCCCTCGATCCGAAGTATCAGTTTCTGATTTTGACGGAGATAGATGACACGGCCGGTCTCGCTGTCGGGCGCATCCGAATAAACGACGATCTTCGTCAGCGGCTTGAGCGTGTCGGCGGTAAAAACGTCGATATCGCCGTCAAAATTCCCGGTCACGACATTAATGAAAATATCGCCCTGATTTCCGACGAACGTATAGTAATGAGTGGTCAGCCGTGAATCGCCGATATCGCGGGCGGCTATCGTTCCTGAAAGTTCGTTTGAACGCAGCGGCGTCGGAAAGTTCTGACTTCCCGACTGGGCTCCGATGACCACCGCACAGCAAAGCAGCAAAAGCATTGCCGATACCAGGCACGATGATTTTTCCAGGATGCAATTTGTCATCGCCGCGAACCGAAGTGGACCGCGAGAATTCTAGCAATCTTGCCGTAATCCGACAAACTCCGATCAGATTTTGACGAGCGCCGGCAGATCCGGGATCTCATTGAGCCAGTTTTCGGTAAATTCCTTCAGTTCGTCGCGGCTGACATAATCGCGGGTCGCCGGAAATGCGGACGTAAACAGCAGCGTTGTCGGAATTTTTTCGAACACTTTCTGCAAAATGATAGGTTCGGCGCTGTTCAATTGCGGTACTTCCTTGCCCTCGGCAAAAACCTTGAGCAGCCGCGCCGCCGCGACCGAGTATTCCTGATCGATGTTCTTTTTGCTGAAATGCGAGACAAGCTGAACGATGTTCTCGCGCAGCAGCAGCAGGATCTTGCGATAACTTGCACGCGCGCTTTCGATCGTTTCCTGCATCTTCTGAGGCAGACTTTCCCATTCGCGGATCTGCGCAAGGTTGAACGAGCAGGCGCAGAAAGGATGAGTCTTGAGCATATCGCGGACGCTGAAGCGGCAATCGAGTTCGCGGAACTGCCGGCAGATTTCCTGCGTCTGACGCCAGAAGGTTGTCGGAAACACCGGCAGTTTCGACAGGTTCTCGAATTCCCACCACTCGTCGCTGCGCATGATCTCGTCAAATCGTTCCTGCAGATGATGTGACTTCATCACCATGTCGTGTTTGATCGCGAAATGCTCCGAATATCGATTATGGAACGACTCCCAAAAGTTCTCCATTTCGCGGTTGACAAGCTGATTCGGATTCGCCACGGACTCCTTCAGAACGGACAGCAGCTTTTCCCGGAAATACTCGATCTTTTCGTCTTCGGTCGTTTCGCACACGGCGACGTATGACCAGATCTCTTCGCGGCGTCGCGTTCCGCTGATGAAATCCTCAAGAACGACGAGATCCTGCGTTCTGGCAAAGAACTCCTCTTCCGAATCGGTAAAAGCATCAGCGATGCGCTGAAGCCCGTCTTCTAGCGTGATCGTGCCGTCTGCGATTGCGGTGACCGAGCGCGCAACCGATCCGAATCCCTTTTCGGCAAGAGTCGAAAGCCGCCAGATCCGCGTGTTGAGAATCTCGTCGGGAAGATTATTGAACCGTTCGAGCAGGTTGGCCTCACGCCATTCGACGAGCCATGTCTTGAGTGCTTCGACGGCCGCCTTTCGATCGTCGGCTTCGTCGATCGATCTGATCCGGTCGTTGGTCGTTATGAGCTTGAGCCATTTCGTCAGCCTGTCGGACGAAAACGCGACATTTGTCGGACATGCGATACCTTCAATGTCATCCCAAATGATTTTGAGATCGAGCGAGCGGCGATTAATGCGGTCGCCCTTCGTCGTGACAAATTCGATCTTCCGATTCGCGACAAGTGCCGCAAGCACCAGATGCTGCGCTTCGCGCGCAAGGCCCACCGGCGGGCGCCTCAATTTTCGATAGACAGTGCGAAGCGATACGGTCTCCTCGCCGGCTGCGCTGACAAGCGCCATGATCTCTTTGACAACCGGGAGTTCGAGAATCGTCTCCTCACTCTCCGATACGTAGCCATCGCCCTTCTCCGAAACCAGTCCGAGCGGATACGCAAAGATCTCGGCATACCGCTGAACGCCGGACAAGTCCTGATGCGCGCCGCTGAAGAACTCGTGGACGAGCGTAGAGACCTCGGTCATTCCAAGCGTTTGCGTGAATCTCGGATGGTCAGGAAATTCTAGTTCGAACAGCGGTTCGAGCATTTCAGAAAATACTTCCGAAAGGTTCTGGCTGTTTCTCGAACTTTCGGAAAAATTGTAGTCGAGGCCCTGAATTACGAGTTTACCGTCATCGAGGAACGATCGCTTGAAGATCTTCTCAACCGCGTGCCCGTGAGAATGCCCGACTGTCCGGATCTGATCGCCGTACGTCTGACGAAGACTGCGGTCGTTCAGCAGCACGAAATAGCGTTTGATCGTTTCCAATTCGTCGGCCCGAAGTGCAGCCGGATGCCAATAT
>JBGASE010000103.1:0-12231 GCA_044229875.1 Pyrinomonadaceae bacterium
TGTTGTTTGCAGGTTTGTCGATTCCGTATCTCCACAAACATAAATGAAATTTCCTTTGACGGCGATTCCGTTACCTTCGTCGTTCCCATTACCGCCGATAAAGCTCGATGCGAGTACCCCTGAACCGAATCTGACTTTCGCGAAAAAGGCATCGCGCAGCCCCACGCGATTGGCTTGAAAAGGCAGCGCCATCGGGAAATCGCTTGAAAGCGTGTGGCCGACCACATAAATCAAACCGCCGTTGCCGACCGCTACGTTCAACGCATTGTCTTGACCCGACCCGCCGATGAAGCTCGAACCCGAGAGCGCCGTTCCGGTTGAGCTGAGAATGGTTACAAACCCTTCGTTGATCTGGTTGGTCGAATCAAATGCATTAGCCAAAGGGAAGTTTGCCGAGCCCGTAAGTCCGACAACCACCGCCTGACCGCTTGAATTGACGGCGATGCCGTTGCCTTGGTCGGTGCCAACTCCGCCGAGATACGTTGAATAAATCAGCGATGCCTCGCCACTCGCCGCCGGATTGAATTTCGAAACAAAGGCGTCATTGCCGCCTCCGCTGGCGGCCTGAAAGGGAGTTTTGGTCGGGAAATTTCCCCCGTTTGTGAAGCCGGTCATATAAGCGTTGTTTGACGCGTCCAAGGCGACCGAGAAGGCCTGATCGCCGGTCAAATTTCCGCCGATGCAGGTTGAGTAGGTGATGTCGCTTCCGGATGAGTTGAGTACGGTCAGATATGCATCGTAGCTATTGAATGTGAGTCCGGCACCGCATCCCTGATAGCGATTCTTCTGTGGAAATGTGAGCCCGGAAAGCGTTTGACCGACAACGTATGCTTTGCCGGCCGCATCGACGGCGACATCGAACGCCCGATCATCACCCGCACCGCCGCCGATGAATGTCGAATATACAAGGCTTCCCGCGGCGTTGAGTTTTACCGCAAATCCATCGCCAGCCCCACCAAGATTCGTATCAAACGCACCGGATGTCGTCGGAAAATCGCGTGTTGCCTGGCCGACAAAAAAAACTTCCCGCGCTGAGTTAACGGTCAACCCGGCGCCGAGATCGGTACTGTCGCCTTCGAGAATCGTGATATAGATGAAGGCCGCACCGCTTGCATTGATTTTGGCGACATACGCGCCGGATTCATCACTACCGCTTCTGACTTCACCGTGAAAATCGAGTGATGTCGTTTCGCCCGATACATAAGCGTTGCCGTCGTCGTCGGCCGCAATTTCAAACGTGTCGTCGCGCAAAGTCCCGCCGACGTAAGTCAAATAATCGAGCACCGGATCAATCACGAGTGGTTGCGATCGGTCAAATTCGCCGAGCGCGAAGCGGATCGCAGAGTCTTCGCCGATTACGTAAGCGGATTCAACTTCACGCTGCTCGCCGTCAATCAGCTGATAGGCATACGGCTTTTTCTGTACAAGTTCGGCGTTTGCGGTTTTGATCACGAGATTTCCGTTTTCGTCAACGGCGATCGTTTGCGCACCGTCGAATTTGATCGCGATCTGATCGGGATCAGTGCCCGGCGCGATGTTGAAATCGTACTCAAGCTGGTTAGAGGCGTTTGCATAGAAGACAGCATCGATTCCGGGATAGACGCTCTCGTAATTCACCCGCATGTAGTTCGGAATATTCTCGAATCGCTTTTTTCCGACGTAGTAATTGGTCTTGGTGATTGCCTCGGCATCGCCCGAAATCGCCGGATATTCGTTAGCGCCGACAAATTTCATCGACAACCGCTCGGAACGTGTGATTTTTCGAGGCTTATGAGACGTCCCGGATTCTTCTCCGATAGTCCGTTTCAGATCGAAATCGACGCCGCGATCGGTAAAATAGCTGATGTAGCCGCCGCCGCGAGTGACGAATTTCACTTTCGGATCGGTTTGGCCCGCGTTCTTTTCAAAAAGGATCGGCAGCGTCGGCGATCCTGAAAGGCGCGGTTCCCGAACGTCGTCTGATCCCCGGCAAGTGACGAACATCGATAGAACGAGGCTCATCGAAACGGTCATTGCGATTATTTTGTTGATTCTGACTTTCATGCTTCTCTCTCCACTCGTGAATTTTTCAGGACCCGTGTCCACGCAAGCATTAAAGCCCTTTTCGCCGGTTCGATTCTTTAGGTTTCTCTGAATTAACGGTGAAGATTCGATGAAGAAGTTATGAAGAAGGGGATTCGGCAAGATTCAAGATCGATTCAAGAATCAAAAGTCAAGATTCAAGGACGTCAAAGGCGCGTCGCACTCTGCACACTGCGGCGGTGCACCTTTGCGGGAACGCATTTGTCGGTTTCCGGCAACGACGTAAACGTGCAATGGTTCACGCCTGAAGGCGTAACTCTAACAGAAAATCCCAAATCCAAAATAAGGCTGGCGGTCCGACGTTCGTCAGACCGCCGTCGGGGGGCATGTCGGGGGAAGGGGGGAATCAGTTCAGGCTGCCGAACGCGTTCGGGCTGCCGTCGGTGTTGTTGGCATTGATCATGTTGTTTCCGAATGACGCGATGACTCCGCCGGAGATCGAAAGTCCGGTCGTGTTGCTCGTGATCATGTTGTCCGAAATCCGGATGTTGCCGCCGGCAAGTGCCGAGAGACCGGTTGTGTTGCCGGAGATCATGCAATGAAAGATGCCGATATCGCCGTTCGATGCAGTGATGCCGGTCGTGTTGTTGACCATGCTTGAGTTCATGACGGTCGCTTTCGTGCTGCCGCTAAGGTTGATCCCGATGTTGTTTGCGTTAAAGGTCGACTCTGAAACCGCCAGATTGACCGTTCCCGTCGTCACGAACGTGTTGATGCCATTGCCGGTATTACCCCGGAAATCCGAACGCGTAACGGTGATCTTCGGCGAGAGCGTGCTCTCAACCGAAATTCCGTGCGATGTGACACCGACAACCGAAACGTCTTCAACCGAAACTGACAGCGCCGACAGAATCCGGATTCCGTTCAGGCCGGTTCCGGCACCGTCGATCGACAAACCGCGCAAGCGGACTGCCTTTTTGGTATCGGTCGCGAGAGTAATATTAATCGTGATGCCGTTTACGCTCGAAGAGAGAATGCTTCCGAAATCGGTCGAGCAATCGATCGTGATCGACTTGGTGATCGTTACCGCGCCGAATCCGCCCGGATCGAGGCAGTTGATCTCGCCGTTGGTGGCGGTTTTCGAGATCGCGCCGGCAAAGGTTTTGCAGGGCGCGGTCCGGCTGCACGGATTAACGTCGTCGCCGACGCCTGAAACCCACGTGCGCGTTGCCTGAGCATTGGCAATTGCCGGAAGCGCGAGCGCGATCGCCGCGATGATGATTGTCTTCAGTCCTGCTTTTTTCATAACTTTTTTATTCTCCTGATTGGTTAGAGTTCAACGATTTTGGGAGTAATTCCCAATCAACGCTTTCACGAACGGTCGTGATGTAATTCAAGTTACCTTTACATGACTTGAATAGTCCTTAGTTTTGCCGAAGAATTTTCAGAGTGAGCAGTGAGCAGTGAGCAGTGAGCCGTGAGCAGTAAGCCGTGGACCTTTAGCGGTAACTGCTGATGTCAACTTTTCAATATCCAAACGCATAGAGGTCGCATCCGCTGCTCACTGCGCACTGCTCACGGCCCACCGTTCACCGCTTACTGCTTACTGCTTACTGCTCACCGCTTACTGCGCTGCAACACCGATCGGGATGTCGCCGTTGGTTCCCCAGTTTTGCGTGAAAAAGCTGGTGAATCCGTCGGAGCTCCGAACGATGAAGTACTGTCCCGTCGAAGGGCGCCAGAAAGCGAGGTCGGTCTTGCCGTCCTTGTCGTAGTCGCCGACAACCGGTTTGTCGGTTGGCGTTCCGAATTGGCGTGCGAAGTTGGTGCCGTTTGAACTGCGCTGAACCCACCATTCACCGGTGGTCGGCCGATATACGGCGAAATCGGTTCGTGAGTCGCCGTCGAAATCGCCGTCGACTGGAATATCGCCATTTGTCCCGAACGGCGTCACGGTAAGGGTATTGCTGCCGCTGTTGAGGACGAAAAACTGTCCGACGCTTGGCCGAAAGATGCTCGCATCCTTGAAACCGTCGCCATCGTAATCGCCGTGATGGAACTGCGTCGCGCGCGGTTCGCCGTAAATGAAATCGTCCATCGCAACCGCGTCAAAACCGTTAACCCCGTCGGTGTTCGATGCGGAGAGTGCGCCGTTGCCGCATTCAATGACAACCCGCGCAACGCGTTCGCCCGCGTTATACGATACGCCGACAAAACTCAGTCCATTATCAAGCGCGGTTGCTGAAGCCCCGCCGGGTAGCTGCCGCCCATTTGCGTCGTACAGCCGCATCAGCGATCGAGTTGAGGCCGCTGTACCGTCAACATCGGAGAAGATCACGCCGAATCCTTTTACGGTCGCCGGTATGTTTGTACCCGGGATAACGAAAGTAATCTCAAGAAGGTGAGTGTTTCGCGCGATGAAAAGGCGTTCCGCGCTGAACGTCTGAAAGTTTGCCGCGTATGTTGCGTTGATGTTTCCGAATCGTACCGCCGTCCCGGACGCAGTGGTCGCGCTGACTGCGAATTGATTCAGCCCCGCCCCCGTCACGTCCTCGATCGAGTTGAAAATGACACCGCGCGGGCTGTTTACATTGAAGAAATCGGGTGGCAGGTTATTCGGTTCCGAGAAACTGTCCGGTACCCCGTCCCAGTTGATCTCTCGCCGACCGGATATAAACGAGCCGCCAACGCCGTTGTTGCTGCCGCCGAGATCATTTCGGAACTGATCGACAATTGCCTGAAGTGCCGCCGCGTTGGCGCCCGTTCCTAGACGCACTACGGGTGCTGCCGCGATCTGCAACACGCCCGCGATCAGAACTGTCAGCACGAAAACTTTGATATTGATTGTTCTATTCATCTTTTTCTCCTTTTCCCAAATAGATCGAATTGAAGTTCGTCAGCTTCGAATGAAACCATCCTACGAGATTCCCGCTGCGGCTGTCCTTAGGTTTTTCTGAAGTTTTTGTGAGATTTCTGTGACTTTTCGACCGGTCAGAAATCAATTTCGATCCAAAGCTGGCCGACGGAGTTTCCGGTTCCGAGATGCAGATCGAACATCTTGATCGTTTTGCAGATCTGGATCATAACCTGGTCGCCGATCTCACGGTTGTAAGCGTCGCTAGCGCGCTTCATCGTCGCGAGGAATTCGCGGATCATCGGAATTCCGGACTCTTTGACGTTCAAGAGCCCGTGACAGAAATAGGTTCCGCCGATGCCTTCGACGGTGACGCCCATCTGATTCCGCACGCCGGCAAGATCCGACAGCATTCCGTTCAGCAATGCCTTGAACGCCGCTGATGCCGCGTCGGCCGGGCTTTCGATCGCCGCACTCCAGACCTGTCCGAGCGCCATTTCGGCCGGGCTGTTGATTCCGCGAACGATCTCGAAAGCCTTCGCCAGCCAGACGTCGCCTTCGGTCCATTGTGAATAGTCGCGCGTAAAACGTGTGTTGCTCGTCGCTTTCAATGAAAATCCGATCATCGTCTATCAATCATCCTCGAAGCATCGCCGTTGTTTTCGGCAATCAATGCTTCCTTTTCGCGCATTCTCGCCAGAAGCGAGCCGACGCAGACATGAACCGAACCGTCCGAGTCGGTTTCGACATGGCAACGGTTGGCTGAAACGAACGCCGCCAACGTCTCGACGGGCGTGTTGAAGAGTTCGGCGGCATCGGAAAGAGCCACAAAGTCAGATTCCGAGCGGCATTTTCGGCACACGACGACCTGCGTTGTCGCGCGCTTTTGGATCAACTGCAACTTCTCATATTCGATCACGATCTCGCGCGATTTCAGCACTTTCATATCGAAGTAGGAATTCGAAACATACATAACAACGTGCGGACTTCCGCAATTTTTTTGGCGTTTCGGCCGATGTGGGTTAAAATCTCCGCATCCCGATCGGCGCAGTTCAGTTTTATCGCGATTGCCCCATTCGATTCTTTAGAAAATTGTGAAGTTTTTCTGAAGAAATTATGAACGAGACAACATGACTGATTCTGACGAGGAAATTTACAGGTTCGGCGATTTCCGGCTCGATGCGCGGGAACGTCTCTTTTTTGACGGCGAAAAGGTCATCGCGCTTGCTCCGAAAATCTTTGAGACACTGTTGTTGCTTGTCCGCAACGCGGGCCGCGTCCTGTCGAAAGAACGGATGATGAAAGAGATTTGGGAAGACTCGTTCGTCGAAGAGAACAACCTCGCGCAAAACATCTCATATCTCCGGCGCATTCTTCGCGACAATTCAACGACAAGAATTATCGAAACCGTCCCGAAATTCGGTTATCGGTTCGCTGCGCGGGTCGATCAGTCCGCGAATGCGACCGAAACGACGACGGTCGAGCGGATCACCGCCCGCGTCAGCATCCGCGAGATCGGTTCGGACGAACGATTGCCGGTGCCGGCGCGTTCGTCCGGGATCGCCGACGCTCCGAAGTCTTTGTCACTACCGGCGGCGGTTCCCGTTACCAATTATGTTGAGAACGGCGACGTCAATATTGCGTATCAGGTCGTCGGTCAGGGCGACCTCGACATCGTTTTCGTGATGGGCTGGGTCTCACACCTCGAGTATTTTTGGAAACACGATCTTTTCGCGTCATTCCTGAACCGGCTCGCATCATTTTCGCGGCTGATACTTTTCGATAAGCGCGGAACCGGACTATCAGATCGCGTTCCGCTTTCGCAACTTCCGACGCTCGAGCAGCGAATGGAGGATGTTCACGCCGTCATGGACGCGGTCGGATCGGATCGCGCCGCACTCGTCGGCGTTTCTGAAGGAGGTCCGATGTGTTCGCTGTTTGCGGCGACATATCCGGAACGGACATCGGCCGTCGTCATGATCGGAACCTATGCCAAGCGACTTAAGGACATCGATTATCCGTGGGGAGCGGAGCCCGAGGATCATCAGCGCTTCTACGAAACGATGCGGCGTGATTGGGGTAAGCCGGTCGGGATCGAAGCTCGCGCGCCGTCGATGGTCGACGATGAAGAGTTTCGGTCATGGTGGGCCGAATATTTGCGCAACGGAGCGAGTCCCGGTGCGGCGGTCGCGCTGACCGAAATGAATGCGCAGATTGACGTTCGGAACGTCCTGCCGCTGGTTCATGTGCCGACGCTGGTGATCCATCGCAGCGGTGATCTTTGCCTCAAGGTTGAAGAGGGAAGATATGTCGCCGATCTCGTTCCGGGCAGCAAGTACGTCGAGTTTCCGGGTATCGATCATCTACCGTTTGTCGGCGATCAGGAGTCGATTCTCGATGAGATCGAGGAGTTTCTGACCGGGATGCGCGGTGAATCCGAGATCGACCGCGTTTTGGCAACGGTCGTAAATATCAGGATCGATTCATTGCCTGACGGATCCGATGCTGATCTGCTAAAGCGTTCCGGAGTCTTCGTCCGGCGTCAGATTGAACTGTTCAAAGGACGCGAGATTTCGATCGGTCGCGACGGCGTGACGGCCGCCTTTGACGGTCCGGCCCGCGCCATCCGTTGCGCGACGGCGATCAACGAATCTGCGATCCGGCTGAAGATCGCGATCCGGACGGGAATCCACACCGGCGAATGTGAGGTCCGTGGCGATACTTATTCGGGAGTTGCGGTTGAACTGGCAAGGTTGATCGCCGACGAAGCTGGCGAAGGAGAAATCGTGGCATCGAGGACTGTCAAAGACCTGGTCGCCGGAGCCGGATTGGGATTCAGCGAGATCGGGTTGAAAACGCTCGGCGACGTTGCCGAAAAGTGGCGGCTTTTCAGAATCGGGATCGTCGACGCTGATCAAAAGTAGCGGCACAATCGCACTTCCTTCGGTATTCAACGCTCGATTGCCAAATTTCATAAAGATAATCTATTCTCATCCCATGCCGACCGAGATCATCATCGTCCTCAGCTTATTGGGAATCGCACTTGTGCTGTTCGGTTCCGAGAAGCTTCCGGTCGATGTCGTCGGAATCATGCTTGTCATCGGTCTTGTGTTGACGCAGGTCCTGACCGTCAACCAGGCCCTTGCCGGATTCGGCGACAACGTGATCATCACGATCGGCGGACTTTTCGTGCTGACCGGCGGCCTGATCAAGACCGGACTCGTCGATCTCATCGGCCGGCGGCTTTACGCGATCGCCGGCAGCAATGAGTTCATGCTGACGTTGCTGATCATGAGCGTCGCCGCCGTTTCGGCAAGCGTCCTCAAAAACACGACGACGACGGCGATGTTTCTGCCGGTCGTCATGGGACTTGCCGAACGGGCAAAGATCCCGCCGTCGAAACTTCTGATGCCGCTCGCGTTCGGAGCGATTCTCGGCGGCAGTTGCACGCTCATCGGAACCTCGACCAATCTTGCCGTTTCCGGTGCGATGCAGCGTTACGGAATGGACGGCTACACGATGTTCGAACTGACCGCGGTCGGGGTGATCACGGTCGCCGTCGGTATGATCTACATGCTGACTCTTGGCCGAAAACTCCTTCCGGCGCGGGGCGGTGAAGAATCATTGACCGAGCAGTATCACATTCGTGAGTACATTTCCGAACTTGTCGTGCTGCCAGGCTCGACGCTCATCGGAAAAACGCTTGCTGAGGCCGATTTCAACCGCGAAATGGAGCTCAACGTGCTCGGGATCATTCGCGGCAAAGACTCCGAACGGATCCTGCCCGGCCCGCGCGACCGTATCCAACTCAATGATCTGCTGATCGTCGAAGGCCGGATCGCAAATCTGCTCAACGTCAAACAGGCGGCCGGAGTTGAACTTAAGGCTGACTTCGAGCTCAATGACGATGTCCTTGAGGTTGCCGACGTCGAGCTTTTCGAGGTGCTCGTCATGCGCGATTCGCAGCTCGTCGGACAAACGTTGCGGTCACTCGATTTTCGTCGGACCCACAATCTGACCGTTCTCGCGATCAACCGGCACGGACAGAATTTTGTCGAAAAACTGAGCGATGTGATGCTCGAATTCGGTGACGTGCTGTTGGTGCAGGGAAGACGGAGGCGCGTCGAACCGCTGGTCGTTGATGGCGAGATCCTCTTGCTCGAAGATCTTTCGCAGGGTGCGATGCGGACCGAAAAAAGGCCTTGGGCGCTGGCGGCGTTTGGATTGTTTCTGGCGCTTTCGTTGTCAAAGGTCGTGATCGGATTCGACGTTCCGCTGGCGATTGCGGTGTTGCTCGGCGTGCTGCTCCTGCTGGCGACGAAAACTGTCCGTTATGCCGAACTTTATTCGCTGATCGATTTCCGTTTGCTGGTTTTGATCGCCTGTATGATGAGTTTCGGCGTCGCCATGGAGCAAACGAAAACCGACGTCTTTCTCGCTGACCTGATTGTCAGGTATTTCGAGCAATACGGTCCGCTCGCGGTGCTCGGCGGGTTTTTCGTGCTCACCGTGGCGCTGACGCAGCCGATGTCGAACCAGGCCGCGGCGTTGGTCGTGCTCCCGGTTGCGGTCAAAACGGCAGTTGCGCTTGGGCTCAACCCGCGGACATTCGCCGTCGCGATCACCTATGCCGCGTCGTTCTCCTTCATTACGCCGCTTGAACCGGCCTGTATTCTGGTTTACACGCCGGGCCGCTATACCTTCATGGATTTCGTCAAGATCGGCACGATCCTGACGATCGTCGTGTTCGCGGTCGCGATGTTCCTTGTCCCGATCTTCTGGAAATTGTAGAAGTCGTCGAAATCGAATTCGATTGACCGGACTTCAGACAACTTGGATTCGTGAATGCCGGATTGCGAATTTACGACGCCGTCTCAGACCTTAAGGCTTTACTCCCAATTCACTGTAGGTTTTTACGAAAGCAATTGTCGCGACAAAGCATCCGAAAAAATCACCGAAGATGGAAGCGATGATCCGTGAAAAGGGCAGTTCGGCGGACAGAATGCAGTGAATTCACGGAGGCTAGATGCTGATGTTCGAAGGATCGCCGGCGGAAAGGATTTGTACAGCATCGAGCTTTCGGTCGAATCGACCGAACCTGAGAAGCGTCCACTAAACGGCGAGGTCCGGTTCTTTCTTCACGATACTTTCGCGAACGACAGACCGGTCGTGACGGTCGGTCCGGACGGCCGCGCAGAATTGCGGCTCAAAGCATGGGGTGCATTCACGGTCGGCGCCCTGGCCGATGGAGGCGATACAAAACTCGAACTTGATCTTTCTGAGCTCCCGAACGCGCCCGCCGATTTCCGCAGTCGATAAGTGAACCGGGTATGGCGTGGGCCAACCAGGATTGGTATGTTGGTTGAAGATTCCATCTGGACGGCGGATGCGCGGCATACCCGCGTCGCCTCGCATCCGCCATCTTTCTTTGACCGAAATCGGGGCCGACGCTATTTCGTATCAACCTTGATCTCGATGATCTTCCACTCTTTTCCTTCGGGAATGTACTTCAAATCGAACTTCAAATTACGCGGGCTCAACGGGTATTTTCCAGATACGCTGAGAACATCATAGCCGGATTGTTTGCCGAGACTCGGTCCGGCGGTCAATTCGGCCTCCATGTCCTTCAGGGAATCCGTGTATTGTTGATATTCAGTCTTGATCGTGAAAAATTGGCCAAAAGCGCTGTTGAATTTCTCGACCGTTGCCGACTTTTGAAACGGCTGCGAGACTTTGTTGCGGAATTCCGTAAAGTCGCCCTTCTGGACGGCGTCGTTGAAATCGAGCAATGCTTCTTTGATCATTGCCCGCATCTTTTCATCCGACGGAATCTCGATCTTGTCTCCCTCGATCGCGGTCGGCTTGCTCGCCGCGGTGTTTGAATTGGCGGTTTCCGAATTGCTCGTTGACGTCGAATTAGCGTTCGTGTTCGACGATGCGTTGCTGTTCGTTGTCGTGTTGCTGTTTGAAGCCGAATTGCTGTTTGCGGCGGAATTGGTGTTTGTCGTCGCGTTGCCGTTGACCATGTCATTGACCTGTTGGCAACCGCCGCCGACGAGCGCTAAAAGGCCGATGATCAGCAAAGAATTGAAGATGTTCCGATTGAATTGTCTCATGGTTGTTGAATCTGTTTTGAAAGTCTTTTAAAAAAAAGTCGCCTGAAGACAAATTAAGGGACAATTGTCGCCCTTAATTTGTCGAACGGACTGTTGAACTGCCGCCACATTTACTTCACCCGGGTGTATTTGTATTTGCCGGACGGGTCACTCCAATTCAATGTCTTTCCATCGTTTTCGAACGACATTGTCGCCTTGAAGCGCGCGTTGTTTCGAGTTAACACTGCTTCAATGGTGGTTTCGTCGACAATTTTATAAGGGCCGGAATTAATTGTCCCGTCATTCAGCTTCGAGCTGAATTCCGTATCGGTGAATGTAATCGTCATTTGTTCGTTTTTCCATTCCCCAACCAAAGTGTTCTTAAACTCCTGTTCTTCAGGAGTCAGCGGAGCTTCCTCTTTGGTGGAAGTCGCGGTATTGCTTGCCTCACTGTTCGTGTTTGAGGCGGAATTTGCCGGTGATGCCGAAGTATTGGCGTTGCTGTTGGCCGGCGAATTATTGTTCGCATTGCTGTTCGCATTTGCATTTGTCGCGGTGTTGCCGTTCGTCGCTTTGTTGCCGCCGGTGAGGTCATTGACCTGCTGGCAGCCGCCGATGAAGACCAAAAGGCCGATGAGCAGCAACGAACTGAAGATGTTCCGATTGAATTTCTTAACGATTGTTTTCATGTTTCTCCTTAAGCCTGTCACAAGCAGTCCGGATTCTATTGTCTCCGGACAATCGATCGCGGCGATTCACCGCGAAGCCGTTTTCGGCTGGTGCGGCGAGTAAAATTCGTCGCACTTCGCCGGTTGGGATTGGATTGGCGTCGATCAATGAAAGCATCCGATCACCGATACGCCTCCGTTCAATTTCTACCTCTTCGCCGGTTCGTCTTTTTCGTCGGACGGGCAATCAATGGCGTCATCCTGGATCTCGCCCTGCACCCATTTGCCATCAACCTGCGCCTTGACGACCGCCAGTCCCTGATTGCCGAACTGGATGTACTGGATCGCGGCTCCTTTCTTCAACTTGACCGATTTTTCAGTCTCCACGATGAAGAATTCGGTGTTGTCGGCTTTGACCGTGCAATCGCCCTTTTCTTCAGAATCGGACGGTTTGGACGCGACGTTGGCGTTCGACTTCTGCTCGGTATTCGCCGGCGAGGTGTTCTGTGCCGTCGTGTTCGTATTGGCCGGCGCTGTATTCGACTTGTTCGCGGCGGTGTTGCCGGCGGCCGAATTCGCGTTTGAATTGCTT
>JBGASE010000103.1:12254-13558 GCA_044229875.1 Pyrinomonadaceae bacterium
CTTTCGTCTTTTTTCTGGACTATCCACGGACATTCGTCGCGGAGATTCGTTTTGAATTTCCAATTTCTTACTTCTTCACAGGTTCCGTTTTGTTGTTTTCATTCTTCTTACATCATCTCTGACCACCTGGATCTTGAATCTGCCCGCACACAAGATGCGTTCGGTCGCGGACGAACTCGCAGTCATTCTGCGGAAAACGTCGTCGAGCCGTTCTTGTTGTTTGCGGATGCTGATCGGGTCAGCAACATTCTGCCGAATATCGCTCAAATAGCAAACCCGATACCGCTGGTTTAGCTGTCTTCGCGCGATTTTTCTTCGGTAATTACCGCGGAGAGTTCTTGAATGGCCGATCCTACGGCTTGTAACCGACACACTTGAGACCGACTTTGGTCGAGAAGATTTCTGTCATGACCGCCGCTGCCCGTGGGTCGAGGTTGCCCGCCGGTGTTCCGAACCAGTATTGGACCGCCCACGGAAATCTCTCGTGATCGCCTTTGAAACTTGAAATGACGACGCCGTCCAGTTTGTACCTGTAAACTATCGCGTGACCGAATTCGTGAACCACCTGATCGAGCGCCCTTACTTCATTGTCGGGCGTTCCGGCGTCGTTTCTGGTTTTGACACCGGTCTTGCAGATCATTTGTTCGTCGATCCAAAGGAAATTTTCGGTCGTTCCGCCGCGTAGAAAATCCCCGCTCATCGGTCCGGATTTGTCGGGCCACAATTTTCCGATCGGCTCAATCTCGCCCAATTCCGGCCACGGTTCGCCGTTTGTCATGTAAACCTTGTAGCCGTTGAATTTGTCCTTCGGATACTTGTCGCTGAATCGCTTTGTGAGCTGGTGATAGGTATTGGCGACGCCGTTGATCGCCGATTCGCTGACCAGTCGTGACGCAAAGATCTTTATCGACGGACTCGGCATTTCCTTACAGGTTTTCCATCCGGACTCGACCTCACATTCTTTGAGATCGGCCTTGGTTTCAAAAACGGCGCCCTCATCGACTTTGGGGCTCGCATTCGTGTTCGCGTTGGTCGCGGCGATGTTGCCGCTGTTGACGTTGACGGCGGCCTGGTTCGCGGGGGGCGAAGCGACGTTCCCGCTGGTATTTCCGTTTACCAAGCCATTTAGCTGCGCACAGCCCGAAAGCAGGATTGCCGAAAATCCGATTGCCGCCAACAAGATCACGAACCGCCGTCTTGACGACTCGTTCGCGTTTCTTTCATTCATACTTTTGTTCCTCGTATGCTTTTCAGTTTTAGCTTTGCCCATCGGTCACACTACGGATTGGACTTAATCATCCGTC
>JBGASE010000104.1:0-12121 GCA_044229875.1 Pyrinomonadaceae bacterium
TTTGATTTGTCGACGACCGGTTTCGGACCGGTTTCACGTAGATTTAGCGGCACGGCAACGGCGGCGGCGTTCGGCGCGCGCAGTCCGACGGGGGCGGTCGCCGATTGGTCGGCAGTCGTCTCCAGAAACGGCGGAAGGCGATCGGTAACGCTTCGGACCGACGCATCGTCAAGCGGACGGACATCCGGCTGAACGACCGGCGCGGGGGTTGAGGCGGCCGCCTCGCGAAGCGCGAAAACCAGTCCGTCGGCAGATTTTGTTTGCGATGTCGGAGTTTGCGCCGGGGAAATTCCGGCGAACAGATTCAAGCAAAGCGAACAAAGCGCAAGCGCGCCCAATGGACGTTGAAATCTCATAATTTCCGGACGGTCAAAAGCAGGTTCTGCCCTGTTTGATGCGCTTCGTCCGAAAAAGTTCCCTGAGCCGCGATATTTATCCGAGGTTGTCGCGCGAGTCAGGAATTGATGACTTTTTTGATTTCCGGATTCTTGTTGCGAAGATCAATTCCGCCTTCGAGGATCGATTTGAGATTGGCAAGATAAAATGTCCAGCCCTCGGAACATCCGAAAAAATAGTTCGCGCGGGCAAAATCGTCTTCGGGAATATTTTCCTGCGTCAGCTCGCACACGGTTATGCCATGTTCCGGGCGGATCGTGACGAGAACCGTCATCGGATCATGAAAGGTGAACACGAAACGGTCGACGCCGTTTGCCTCGATCACTTCGCCGAACTGCTCGACATCGTCCGTCCAGCCGTGCCAGAGCCATCGGTAACGGTCGCCGGCAGCCGTATAATCGGAACTTGGGCGGACGTTGCCGGCCCCGTCGCTGAATTCCGAAAGCCGCAGAAACCAGCTTTCGATTCCGTCACGGGTCGCCCAGGCGCGGTAAACCGCGTCAATCGGCGCGTCGATCGTGATCCGTTTCGTAAATCTGGTCCAATCGTGTTCGCTCATCGGTTAATACTCCTCTTCGTCATCATCGAATTTGACCCGGCGGATCGGCGGCGGTTCGCGCAGATCGTTCGAATCGAGCGGTTCAAGCGACGGATTTCCCTGCCGGTCGGCGAGGAGGACCTCGATCCGGCGCTCCGCCTCGTCAAGCCGTTCACGGCACTCCCGCGTCAGTTTCACACCGCTTTCAAACAGCTTGAGGCTGTCTTCAAGCGAAAGCTCGCCGTCCTCAAGCTGACGCACGATCTTCTCCAATTCGGTTAATGATGACTCAAATGATTTTTTCATGTTCAGACGGCAGACGGCAGACGTCAGACGGCAGACGGCAGACGGCAGACGGCAGACGGCAGATTCCAGATATTCCAAATTCCAAGATCCAAGATCCAAGATCCAAGATCCAAGATCCAAGATCCAAGGTTCAAGGTTCAAGGTTCAAGATCCAAGATGTTCACGATCCAAGGTTCAAGATCAAAGATCCAAATTCCAAGATCAAAGCTCAAAGCTCAAAGTTCAAAGACCAAAGATCAAAGTTCAAAGATCAAAGATCAAAGACCAAAGTTCAAAGTTCAAAGTTCAAAGTTCAAAGTCCAAAGATCAAAGTCCAAAGATCAAAGATCAAAGGCCAAAGGTCAAAGCTCTTTCACGCCTAAAGGCGTAACTCCAACGGCGTAACTCTAACGAAAATCCGAAATCAGAAATCCCAAATCCAAAATCGCCTACCGTAGTATTCCGTCCAGTTTCTTCCGGAGATCGTCGAGGTTCCTGATCCCGAGTTTTTCGGCGGCTTTGTTCAGGCCTTCCTTTGACACGATCGCGATCAGTTCCTGGCCGATCTTTTCCGCGATCCGACGGGCGACGACATCATCTTTGATCGCGACGACGCGCCAGACATTGCCGTTTTTCTTCATCGTCAGCTCGAACGGACGGTTTTCGATGCGGCTGACGACGGTCGCCGTGTCGCCGCTGACGTTCTGGTCGAGAAACCAGCCGGCGCCGAGCGCGATTGCCCAATAAGGAACGCTTTCAAACTTGTCCGTCTTTTCGCGAATGACGCGCGGAACCTCTTCACGGGCGCGGCGTTTGATCGCCGGTTTGAATTGTTCCGAGGCCGAGGTTAGCCTCGCCACCGCCGACTCCGGAAGATCCTTGCCGTAGAGTTCGACCGCCTTGCTGATGATCTGCGGCAGAAACGAATCGACGACCGCATCGGTATCGACAAGAGCGTCGATCCGTTCCTGATCGTCCTGGCGCGCCGCCTCGACCAGAAGCGCAAGCGAGTATTGCGGCGACGCCTTGACGCGTTGCCAATAAAGTAACGCGGCGATGATCGCGACGGCGACAATGATCAGCGCGATCCATTTGACGCGTCCCTTCTTTGCGGCCGGAGCCGGCGGCGCGGGGGCTGCGACCGGCTTCGGCGACGGTGTTTCTTCAAGATTGACTGTAAACTGCGACATCAATTTTTCTCTCGCGATTCGACGCGGGTTACTAGTTTGCCATCAGCGATCCGGATTTGCACGCGGTCGCCGTCGCCGACTTCATCGACGCTTCGGATAACCGTGCCGGCGTCGCTCTGCGTTATCGAATAGCCGCGGCCGAGCACTTTCAGCGGCGACAACGCGTCGAGCGATGCGGATCGCACGTTCACTGCCTTTGCCCGCGATTCGACCTGTTTGCGAATCGCCGCCGAAGCGCGTGTCTCGAGCACCGCAAGCCGCGTTTTCTGTTCCGCCGTCCGCCGCGCAAGCCGCATTGGCGAGAGCCTCGCCGCCGCCGCCTCAAGTCTGATCGATCCCGACCGGATGCGGTCGAGGAGCGATTCGCGAAGCGAAACTTCGACCGCTTCGATGCCTCGGCGCTCCTCACGGATCCGTTCCGGGAAATCCCTGAAGACCGGGTCGGAATCAAGCATCTGAAGATCGTTCCGCCGTTCAAGAATTGCATTGCGGATCGAACCGAACATCGATCTCGCGTAAGCGTTGAGCGTTTCTCCGATCGCCGATTCCGATTCGGCGACGATCTCGGCCGCAGCCGACGGCGTCGGCGCCCGGCGATCGGCAACAAAATCGGCGATCGTCCAGTCAATCTCATGACCGACGGCCGAAATCACCGGAATTGCCGAAGCACGGATCGCCCGCGCCAGTTCCTCATCATTGAACGCCCAAAGATCCTCGCGCGATCCGCCGCCGCGGCCGACGATCAGGACGTCGATCCGTTCAGATTCTTCGGCCGCCCGGTTGAATGCGTTGGCGAGACCGATCCCTCGCCTGATTTCGCCGGCGGCGAATTCGCCCTGCACGCGGCTCGGGATGAGAACGATGCTCACCGAGCGCGTCCGGCGCGACAAAACGTTGACGATGTCGTGAAACGCGGCGCCCGTCGGGCTCGTGACGACGCCGACGCGACGTGGCAGAAACGGAAGCGGACGCTTCAGGTCCGGCGCAAAAAGACCTTCTTTTTCGAGCCGGGCGCGGATCTGCTCATAGGCGATGACTAATGCGCCTTCGCCGACCGGTTGGAGCGAATCGACGACGATCTGATATTCGCCCTTCGGTTCGTATGCCGATACGCGTCCGCGGACCCGGACCTGGAGGCCGTCGAACGGCTTGAACTGAATGCGGTAGTTCGTGCCCCGGAAACACGCGGCTTTGATCTGCGAAGTATCGTCGTGAAGCGAAAAATACCAATGTCCCGACGCGGCGGACGAAAAATTGATGATCTCGCCCTCGATCCAGACCGATGAGAACTTTCGCTCAAGCGTCCCGCGGATCTCGGCATTCAGTTGCGAGACCGACATCGGACGGCGTTCATCGTCGTCAAAAAGTGATTTGAGAATCGGCTGAGGCATTATTGTTTTACTTCGACGACCGAACCGAGCCTGACAAACGCGTTCCCGCGTTTGACCTTGACCTTCAGGCGCGGCGACGCGAGACGCGTGTTGCCCGGCGTGACGGCGTTTGAACGGAACGTGACACTGTAAGCCGTGCGTAGCTGCAGGACGATGTCGTCATACGCCTTTTGGATCTCGGAAAGCTGCGAGATCGGATAATAAACGCCGCCCGAGATCTGCGCCAGACGCTCGCCCTCGCCCTCGGCCTTTGTCGTTAGCCCCATGTAGCGGTTGCGGACCGAATCGACCGGCGCGTTGAGATCCTGGGATTTCGAGGCCGCGATCAATCCCGAAGGAACATAAAGCGGATAGATCAATGCGCCGCTTTCCTGGATCGAGCCGAGCAGCGCGTCGAACGGCAGAAACGAATGGTTGTCGTCGCCGTCGGTAAGAACCACGATCGCCGTCCGGTCGCCGCGCAGAGGCCGCAGCGTTTCGGCCAGAACAAAGGCGACCGAATCGTAAAAAGACGTGCCGCCGCCGGCGTCGAAGGTGTCGAGCGATTCCGACAGCTTCCCCTTGTCGGACGTAAATGCCGAAAGCTGTTTGACGTCCTCGTTGAAAATGATAATCGCGATCCGGTCGTTCGGGCTTGCCGTGTTGATGAACGCGCGGGCCGCTTTGCGGATGAAATCGACGTAGTTTTCGACCGAGCCCGAAACGTCGAGAAGGAGCACCAGATTGAACGGCGCGGATGTCGGTTCAACCGTGATCACTTCGCGCGGATCGCCCGATTCAACAACGTCGAAATCTTCTTTCCGAAGATCGGCGACCGCCCGGTTGTTGAGATCCGTGACCCGCGCGATGACGCGTTTGACGTCTGAATCGACGCCGACCGGGCGTTCCGCGGCCGGCGTGAACCGCGGTTCGAGCTTGAGCGGCGGAAGCGTCGCCGCATATTCGCCGAAGTATTTCGGGCTCGCCCTCCGGATCGCTTCCATCAAAAGACCGTCACCGCTTCGGATGATCGCCTTCGCGGCGTTCGTCAGCGGCCGTTCACGCAGATCCGACGGCACCTCGTTCGGCTGAATATTGACGAGGACGATTCCGCGCGCCGTGGTAAAAAAAAGACTGATCGGCTCGGCTTTGGCGTCGGTTTTCGGTTCGGCCGTCAGCGTTCCGCCGATCGCGAACCGGCCGGCCGTCTTCTCCTTCACGTCGGCGAGTTTGACATCGCTCATGTAACGCGGCCGCGACGACGTCCAGAGAAACTGGTAGGCGACGTTTTCGAGCGGAACGTCGGTGGCGATCGTACCGGTCTCGGTAACGGCGTTGACGACGGCCGGATTTCCGCCGATCCGGATCTCGCCCGACGCCGTTTCAAGGCGCAGCGTCGACCGCTCAGGAACACGCACGACGACATCGATCCGTTTACCGGGGTCGATCGGCGTCACCTTGACGATCAGTTTTCCGGCCGCGACCGCAAACGCGATCTCGCGATCGGCAACGCCGCGTGTCGAAACGGCTTCAAACTTCGCCGGTTCGTCCTTTGTTACGGTCACCGCCTCGATCCTTCCGAAACGGTTCGTGATCTCAATCGAACTGACGTTCACCGGCCGCGTAAACGTCTGCGCCGAAGCGCCGCCGACCGCCGCGACAAGCGTCGCGATCAGTGGCATCAATCGCCTCAAAATCGGTCGCTTCATGGTTTGCTGGTGATCCGGCCCGACTGGATCAGCTTGTTCTGGGCGCGTTCCTGCCACTTCGATCGCGGCTGGTCATCTTCAAACTGGATGAGCAGGTCCTGCATCGATTCGCCGCCCGCCTGCCGCGTTTTGAAATAGATGAGCGCAGTGATGATCGCCGTGAACGACGAAATGAAAATCACGATCGGCCCCCAGAGGAGTTCGAAAATGCCGGTCGTCAGATTCTTGCGCATCGCACGCGCCTTCCGCTCCGGATCTTCAATCGCCTGATCGGTGATGGAGACCTCTCCCGGCCCGGAAATTTGAATGTTCAGGCCGTCGTCAGGCTTCGCCGCCTGAGACACGGCCGGTTTGTCGGTCGAGGTTTCAGTCTTCGACTCAGACCGTCCGACAAGCCCGGCGATGATCGTCGTGATCAGCAGGCCAAGCAATGCCGGGACGAAATAGTTGAGCATCGCCGCCGCAAAGACGGTGCCGAACGATCGCCTGACAAGCTGAAATGATCGCTTGAATGCCGCGATGCCCTTGATTCCTTCCATCATGATGACCGGCGCGACGAGCATCATCGCCGACGTGATCGCGATTCCGAGAAACACCAGCACCAGCGCCCCGATGAAGATTCCGACGATCCCGGCGGCATCGGTTCCGGCGATCAGATAAACGACGCCGCCGATCGGCGCGGCGACTATCAGGGCCGCAATCGACGCCACGACCCATCCCAAAAGCGAAGCAAACGTGCTCTGCGTGACGGTGATGATCAGCGGCCGGCCGCGCTGCCTGACCTTTGAAAACGCCGTCCGCAGATTTATCGGCCGCAGCGGAACCGCGAGGATCTGGGCGATGACCCAGGTCACGACGCCCATGATCAGCGCCGTCGTAAAGATTTGCGCAAAAAACGCGATAACCTCGAAGATCCCGAGCAGGACGATAATGTATGTCGACGACGCGATCATCTCGACTCCGACGATGAATTTGAATCCGCCGCGCAGCACGCCGAGAATGAGAACCGGAATCGACAGCAAAAACGCGATCGCCAGAAACGTCGGAAGGCGTTCGGCGAACATCGTCATCGCGCGGATCAGCAGCGCACCGATCCCGTCCGAACTTGCCTGCAACCGGGCCGAAAACGCGTGCGCGTTCTGTGGCCGCGCTTCCGGATCTTTCGACAACGCGGAGTGAACGACCTTTCTCACCCGACGCGGAATCTTGCGCGTCTCAAGCTTCGGCGGCTCAAGTTCCTTGTGCGCGTACATGACGTCGGAGAAATCGCCCTCAAACGGCGTCCGGCCGGCAAGCATTTGATAGGTGATGATGCCGAGCGAGTAAATATCGGACTTCGGCGAGAGCTTTTCGCCGCGGCACTGTTCCGGCGACATGTAAAGCGGCGTTCCGAGAACGGCGCCGACGCGCGTCAGTTCAACCGTTCCGGCTGCCTCGGCCGATTCGCCGACGAACGAGCCCGAACCGGAATTGCCGTCGATCAGCTTCGTCCCCTTGGCGTCGAGAATCTCGGTTCCGTCATCGTCGGTCCGCGCCGGCATCATGATTGCCGTTCCCTTTTCGTCCTCGGCCTCGCGGATGATCGTCCCGGCTTCGGGCTTGACGATGAGCGTGTTCGATTCGGAGATCATCGTTCCGCCGACGCCGGCACTGAGCATTGTCTGCGCGGATTCGGCGATCGTCGGAAGGACGCCGATCTCGCCGGTCGGAGTTCCTTCGTATCCGTTTTCGGAAGTCGGCGGTTCGTCCTGATGTTCTTCAAGTTTGGCGATCCCGAAATCGAGTACCTTGACGGTGTAACCGCCGCGCTGATTGGGTTCAAGCCAAATGTTGTCCGGTTTGAGATCGCGGTGGATGATGCCCTGGCCGTGCGCCTCATGAATCGCGGAACAGACCTGATGAATGATGTCGAGCGACCACGTGAGCGGAAGTTTTTTCTCTTCTTCGAGAATTTCGCCGAGCGTGCAGCCGTCGAGATATTCCATCACGAGGTACGCCGTTTTACCGCTCGTCGTGTCGGCGACGCCGAAGTCGGTGACATCGACGACGTTCGGGTGACGGAGTCTGCCGGCGGCGCGGGCCTCACGCCGGAACCGCTCGACAAACTCGGCGCGTTCCATGAATTGCTGGACGATCACTTTGACGGCGACCGGCCGTTCGGTCCCGAGGTGCGTCGCCAGGTAGACGGCTCCCATTCCGCCTTTCCCGAGCTGGCTTTCGATCTTGTATTTTCCGTCAATTGTTTGCCCGATCAGGCTCGCAAAACTCATTTTGTCTTTCTCGGAACTGTACCCGTTTTATGATAGCCAACGCAAGTTTTTACGATGTCGGATCGTTATTTGTTCAAGATGTTGAGGGAGCGGGAAACCGCGGGATCAGTGACGCCGGTTACGGCTTCGTGTCGCCGACGATTTTGATCTGTCCGGAGGTGGTTTTTACCGTCAGTGTGCAGTCTGAATCCGTTTCGCCGATCGCGCCGGTCATTCCGGGTCCGGTCTTGACGGCGTTCCGGAATTTGAAGTCGGTCGAGAACGCGCCGACGCCCGACCAGGTCGTGACGGCGCAATTGGCGGTCCGCGGCAGGATCATCACCAGCCGGCCGCTCTGCGTTCCGAAAATATACTGTCCGCCGTTGCTCAGCGCGCCGCGATAGGTGACCGCGCCCGAGATCGAGTTGATCTCGACCTGGCGGTAGGCAACGTCCTGAACCGCGATCGATCCGCCCTGAGACTTGACCTTGAAAACGTCGCCGGTCTCGGACTGGCCAACGCTGACGGCGACGATCGCGCCTGATGAAGATCCGAGCATGATCGATCCCTTTGAGCGTTCGACGATAACCGCGCCTTCGAACGTATTGATCGCGACGCCGCCGCTGACGTTGCGGACGACGATATTGCCGTCGATATTCTCGATCTTGACTTTGCCGACCGACTCGACCGTCGTGTTTTCGGAGTTTCCTTTGATGTTTACCGCCGATTCGCGCGGGACGTCGAGTTCGATCAATTCACCGGCAAGGCATTCGTCGGTCCGAACGGTCGTTTTCACCTTCGGATCGTTGCCGACGACAAAGATCCATGTCGGCTGTTCGGATTTCTGATCGCGTTCGGCGATCTTGAAATTTACCGTTCCGCCGTCGATCAGTACGCGGATCTCATCGCGGTCCCAGCCGTTGACGCGGACGTTCCCGCTGGCGACGCACATCGATACCGTAGGTTTTGCCGCGACCTGAAGCGATTTTTCGGTCCGCGTCTGCGGGAATGTCGTAACGACGACCGGCGCCTGGACCTTGATCTTTGTCGGCACGCTAACCGGCGACTTCGTGTCCGGCGGCTCAGGCGGCGACTGCTGAGCCGTAACCGATCCGGCAAAAACTGCCGCAACCGCCATCACGACGATCAGCTTTGAGACTGTAAGGTGTTTGTTCATCAAATTTAACGAGTGACGCTGGCGATCAGTTCGCTGCGCTCGCTGACCGAATTCAGAAGCTCGATCTTTGTCTGATACGAATTGAACAGGACCTGTTTGGCGATCGGGCTATTCGGATTGCGCCGGATCTCGCGGCGCGTCCGGTCGATCGAATCATTTACCACCGCCAGATCTTTTTCGTAATTGAACCGCGCCGTCGCGCTCAGCAACGCATCCTTGTTGCCGGCAACGCTTCGTTCCAGTTTTGTGATCGTCCGCAAATATGCCTCTTCGCCGTCGAGAAATTTCGGGCGCGGCGCGGTCGGAACAACGGCAACGCGGCGCGGCGCGGCGGTTCTGAAATCCGCATTTACGGCGCGTACCTGATCATCGGTTTCAACCGGTGCGGTGACGGTATCGGCAACCTCGCGGGACGGCTGCGAATCCGCTAGCGAGACCGGAACGCTGCGCGCCGTGATACCGAGCTGCGGCGCATCGCCCTGCATCGAAAGAAACACGGCGAAGGTGCCGGCAACAATCGCGATGCTTCCAAAGGCCGCAACCGATGGCATCGAGAGATTTCCGAACAGACCGCGAAGCGACCCGAGCCAGCCGGTCCGGCGTTCACCGGCGATCGATTCATTGATCTTCGTCCACAGCCGCTGGGTCGGGACAAGCGTATTCAGTTCGGGCTCAAGCGCGCCGAAAACCAACGCCGTTTCCTCTTCGACAGTCGCCATCAGTTCGGCGCAGGCGTCGCACGCGGCGACGTGCCGCGTCACGAAAAGCGCCGTTGTTTCGTCGAGTTCATTGTCAAGAAACGCCTGCAGCGTTCCTTCGTCAAAACACTTGGTCATATTAACCGTCCCTCCCGATCTTGCCGTAAAGCCGGACGAATTCTTTTCGTCCGCGTGCCACAAACTGCCCGATGCTCGTTTCATTGAGCGACAGGCTTTCGGCAATCTCGCGGTAAGACAAACCCTGTTGCTTGAGGATCAAACAGCTCCTCAGCGGTTCCTTGATCTTGTTCAGCGCCCGATTGACCTCAGACAACGTTTCCCGTTGTTCAAAATCGCTCTCAACCGAGTATGCCACCACGTCATCGTTCTCTTTGACGTAGATTTCGTCGCGCGTGTTCGCCCTGAATTTGGTCCGGAGCGTGTTTTTGGCGACGTTCAGCGCGACGCGGATCAGCCACGGCCGCAGCATTTCGAGATTTGAGATCGAATCGAGGTTGCGGTGAAGGCGCAGGAACACTTCCTGCGTCACGTCTTCGGCGAGGCCGGAATCGCGCACGACTGAGCGGGCCGCCCGGAAGACAGTTCGGTGATGAAGCGTAAACGCCTCATCGAATTCGATTATTTCTGTCTGAGCTGCCGCCGCCGTGTTCTCGGACATCGCGTCCATAAAGATTTCCGCGTTTTCGTTCATCTCAAGCATCTTTCGAGCTTCAATCAGGAAAACACCGCCCGACGCGCGGTTATGACAAGAATGTTAGCGCACAATCTTCAGAAGTTGAAAAGAATGACGCGCTGCGCCGCTTCGCTTGAAAGCTTTTCGGCCTCGAGCGTGGTGACGATGAACGTGTGGCTTTTGTCGCGTTCATCGGCGATCTCAAAAACGGTCGATTCAAAGTCCGATTGCCCTGATTCGTCGAAAGATCCCGGATCAATGGATGCCAGCCGCCTGAGACAGTGATGCAGGTGATCGCGTCCGATTCCGTATTCGCCGCAATCGGCGTCGATGACGAGCCTGATCTCCGCCTGCTCTTCGGTAAAAAATGACAGCAACGATGCCGCCCGGCTGACCCCGCTTTCAAAACGCTCGGACTCGGCCGAAAGTTTCGCGCCTTTTTTCTCATCGTCGAGCCGTTGCCGCAAACTCTTCTTTTTGAGCGGTTCCGGCATTCTCGTATCGAGCATGACGGTGACCCGTTTATCGTCTTCGGCCGAGAATTCGCGGACGATGAGGCGGCGCGACCGGGCCGTCGCCTTCCAGTCGACACGGCGCATATCGTCCATCGGCTGATAATCGCGGAGCGCGAGCAGGTCCTGTCCCATGCCGCGTTTGTTGGCGACGAGTTTTCCGACCTCGAGCGGCAGATCGCCGAGCTCTTCGTCGATCGGCGTCACTTTCGGAAAGATGTAGATTTCCGCCGCCTGCGCCGCCAGCCGGCGCCGGTGCCGGAAAAAGCCGAACGGAAAACGCGTCGAGAGTTCGAAGTCGCGGATTAAGAAACGGCCGCGGCGTTCGAAGACGTGTTCGGCGCGGTTTTCGATCTCGCCGCGGCGCGGGACGAAGACAAAATAGTCGAGCGTATGTTTGACGATCGGCGGACGCGTCAGTTTTTCGGCCCATTTGAGCGGGATTATTTCCTTGATCTCAGCAAGCATCGTCGATTGCTCGCGTTCGCGCCCGCGGACTTCGGCGATCACCGACAGCGTCGGATAAAACCACTTGCGGTTATGGAGGCTGACGATGATCGGCGTCGGCTCGCCGGTGAAGATCGTTTCGGGAAACCGCATTTTGACATCGAGCTTTTTGAGGCACGCACTGCCGGTCATGAAAGCGATGACGAGCGTCCCGGCGAGGAACGATAAGACGAGGAAAAGCAGGTTGTTGCCGGTGTTCCAGGCAGCGAATCCGACAACGACCATGAGGCCGAGGACGAGTGCTCCGCCGACCGTAAATTCAAACGGAAGGTTCATCTGCGACGCTTCGGCGCTGGCGTTTCTGGCAAGCGGCGGAACGACGAAGATCAGGATCAGAACGACAAACACGAGCGAGATCGCCGCGGCCCAACCCGCAAGCTGCGGATTTCCCGACCGGTGTGCCCAGATCGTAAACAGCGCCCAACCAAGTCCGCCGACGACCGTCAGCAACCCGAGCAACCCGTTGCGCAGATCTTTCGAACTGATAAGTTGTGTCAGCAGGCGGAAATTCACTTTTTCAGACGGCAGACGTCAGACGGCAGATTCCAGAGATTTCGGATTTCGGATTTCGGAATTCGGATTTCGGAATTCGGATTTCGGAATTCGGAATTCGGATTTCACAAATCGCGTCCTCCCCCACGTGAAATCCAAAGATCGATCAAAGCTCCAAAACCAAAGATCAAAGCTCAAAGTCCAAAGATCAAAGTCCGAAGATCAAAGTCCAAAGATCAAAGTCCAAAGATCAAAGTCCAAAGATCAAAGTCCAAAGATCAAAGTCCAAAGATCAAAGATCAAA
>JBGASE010000105.1:0-12026 GCA_044229875.1 Pyrinomonadaceae bacterium
ACTCGCCTGATTTTCGATCTTGAGTTTTGTCGCCTTCGCGGGCTTCTGCCCTGCGGTTTCAATAGCCATAACTTTTGTCTGAATTATAAATGTTTATCAAGAGCCGAGCAAAAGCGGCGACGATGCAAATGAAAATGGCGAAGCGGTAAACATCAGTCGCCGCCCGGGGCAAACTCGTTACGGGAACACAAACCCGTTGTTCCCGCAACGACGCCAAGGCGCAGAGTCAGGATTCAAGAATCAAAATTCAAGAGTCAAAAATCAAGGTTCAAGAACATTCGCGGTTCGCGATTCGAGCCTTTTGAATCTTGAGTCTGAAATGTTTGAAATATGAATTCTGACATCTGACATCTGACGTCTGACATCTGCCATCTGACATCTGACGTCTGACATCTGACGTCTGACGTCTGCCATCTGACATCTGACGTCTGCCGTCTGACATCTGAGTGTATGCCAACCGACCGAACTCAGTCGCCGATCAGCAACAGTTTTCGGATTTATGTTGCGCCCCGACGACACCAACCTGTCTCATCAACCGCAAATCAAACCCGTTCGAGTTGGCATGATTCTTGTATTCCAAACTCCTGAATGATCAGGCAACAAACATTGGCGAAAGCCGTTTCGGTCCGCGGCATCGGATTGCACACCGGCGTTGAAGTAAATCTTTCACTGCGGCCGGCGCCGGCGAATTCGGGATATGTGTTTGTCCGCAACGACCTTGACGATTTTGAGATCCCGGCATCGGTTGAGTATATCTCGCACTGCAGTTACGCGACGACGCTGGTCCGCAACGGCGTTTTGCTTTCAACCTGCGAGCATCTTCTTTCGGCGCTTCGCGGAACCGGCATCGACAACTGTTTCATCGATCTCGACAATATCGAAATCCCGATTCTTGACGGCTCGAGCGAAGGATTCATCGAACTCCTCGATGTTGCCGGAACCGCCATCCAGGACGAGCCGCGGCATTATCTCAAGATCACCGAAAAGGTCGAATTCGAAAACGACGGTCGCCGGATGTCGATCGAACCGTCGGAAAAATTCGAGATAGATTGCATCATTGACTTCAATCATCCGTTCATCAACCGTCAGTCTCTCCATTTCGAACTTGAGAACGGATCGTTCGGACGCGAGATCGCGTCGGCCCGGACGTTTGGCTTCACCCATGAGATCGAGATGATGCGGCGCGCCAATCTCGCGCTCGGCGGTTCGCTCGAAAACGCCATCGTGCTGACGCCCGACGGCATGCTCAACGAAAATCCGTTGCGCTTTTCCGACGAATTCGTGCGCCACAAGATTCTCGACATCATCGGCGACATCGCGCTTCTCGGGATGCCCGTTCTCGGCCGCATCTCGGCTGAAAAATCGGGACACGCGATCCATGCTTCGCTAATGAGTAAATTGCTTAAAACCACCGGCGCCTGGGAAGTGATCACCGCAAATTGAACCGGGACATAATCTAACTGTCCGGAGGTCGGACATCGAAAATCGCAAATGTTATAATCGTCCGATGTTTCCCGCCGCAATGGAACAGAAAACCGACCGCGTCCGTGTCGCAATCAGGCGATTTCACGCCGAATTGCCCGCGAGCGTTTCGGACGATACGCTCGCGGTCGAAGAACCGCTCGAGATCAGGCTCGGATGCGGAAAGAAACACCAGCCGGTGTCGATCACGATGCGAACGCCCGGAAACGACGCCGAATTGGCCGTCGGATTCTTGTTCACCGAGGGCATCCTGCCGTTGGCAGAGAGGATCGTTGCGGTCCGGCATTGCGGAAAATTCCCCAACAACCGAAACACGATCCGCGTTGACGTCGATTCCTTTGATGGGATCGATCTCGAACGGCTGCAGCGAAATTTCTATACGACTTCGAGCTGCGGAGTGTGCGGAAAGTCGTCGCTTGAAGCGCTTGCGGTCGCCGGCGTCAAACCGGTCGCCGACAACGGTTTCAGACTGAATGTGGAATCGATCAACGAACTTCCGGCAAAACTTCGCCGCGCGCAGGACGTTTTTGCCGAAACCGGCGGTTTGCACGCGGCGGCGCTGTTTGATGAAGAATGCGGGCTGATCGACGTCAAAGAGGACGTCGGCCGGCACAACGCCGTCGACAAACTGATCGGCGCGGTGTTGATCGCGAACCGGATACCACTTGCGTCTGCGGGATTGTTCCTCAGCGGCCGGGCATCGTTTGAACTCATTCAGAAAGCGGCGGCTGCCGGAATCGCCGCTGTCTGCGCGGTCGGTGCTCCGTCAAGCCTCGCGGTTGCGGCGGCCCGCGAATTCAACATCACGCTGGTCGGCTTTGTCCGCGACGGCCGTTTCAACGTTTATTCGGGAGAAAACAGGTTCAACACGCTGGCGAACGTGGAATGAAAGACAAGAGAATCGCAAAACTAAAAGTCGGTGAACCGAAACCGACAGCCGCCGGAATGTCGGCCGTCGTGAATGCGACGCGTGTCGTTCTCAAGAATGCCGGACCGATCCGCGGCACGAAACTGCTGCTCGCACTCAATCAAAAAGGCGGGATCGATTGCAATTCATGCGCCTGGGCCGATCCCGACGGAGAACGAACGCATGCCGAATTTTGCGAAAACGGCGCCAAGGCGATCGCCGACGAAGCGACCGGAAAGCGTGTCACAGCCGACTTTTTCGCGAAGCATTCGATCGACGAACTCCGGGCTCAGTCCGATCAATGGCTGAACGCGCGCGGCCGGATTACCGAACCATTTTTGCTTGAAGCCGGCGCGACTCATTTCCGGCCGATCGGCTGGGAAGAGGCGCTGGCAATCGTCGCCGAGGAACTTATCGCGCTCGGGTCGCCCGATGAAGCTGTTTTCTACACATCCGGGCGAACGTCGAACGAAGCCGCGTTTCTCTATCAGTTGTTCGTCAGATGTTTCGGGACAAACAACCTGCCGGATTGTTCCAACATGTGTCATGAATCGACGTCGGTCGCGCTCAGTGAATCGATCGGCCTCGGCAAGGCGACGATCAGGCTCGAAGATCTTGAAAATACCGATCTGATCCTGATCATCGGACAAAATCCCGGAACAAACGCGCCGCGAATGATGAGTTCGCTGCAGCGCGCAAAACAGAACGGCGCACGGATCATCGCCGTCAATCCGCTGCGCGAGGCGGGATTCATGAGCTTCGTCAACCCGAATCCAGAACAGTACGACGACCTGAAGTCATTCCCGATGACGGTTTTGCGGTCAAAGGCGACCGAGCTTGCCGATCTTCATCTGCCGATCAGGATCGGCGGCGATCTGGCATTTCTGAAGGGCGTCATCAAGATCATTCTCGAACGCGAAAAACGCAGCCCCGAACCGCTTCTCGATTACGAATTCATCAATTCGAAAACCGAAGGCTTTCAGGATTTTGTCGAATCGGTCGAACGTGCGGACTGGAATTCGATCATCAGGTCATGCGGGCTTTCCACCGATCAGATTGAATCGGTCGCCGAAGCCTTTCTCAGCGCCGGGTGCGTCATCACCTGCTGGGCGATGGGCGTCACGCAGCACAAACAGGCCGTTGCGACGGTTCAGGAGATCGCGAATCTTCATTTTCTTCGCGGGCAGATCGGGCGCGAGGGCGCCGGACTTTGTCCCGTCCGCGGCCATTCGAATGTTCAGGGCGACCGGACGATGGGAATCTGGGAGAAAATGACTCCGGTTTTCCGCAAGAACCTCGAAAAGGAGTTTCATTTCAAAACGCCGAAACGCGACGGATTTGACACGGTCAAAGCGATCGAAGCGATGCACGAAGGCCGGGCGAAAGTATTTTTCGCGCTCGGCGGGAACTTTCTTTCCGCCTCGCCCGATACGGATTTGACCACGGAAGCGCTCGGACGCACGAACCTGACCGCGCAGGTGATCACGAAACTGAATCGGACGGCGCTGTCCGGTGGGCGTCGTTCGCTGATCCTGCCGTGTCTCGGCCGCACCGAGATCGACCTGACGGGCGGCAAGGAGCAGTTCGTCTCGACCGAGAGCACGATGCTCAATGTCCAGATGTCGAAGGGGATTCTTGAACCCGCGTCGCCGCATCTTCGGTCCGAAGTCTGGATAGTCGCAAAGCTCGCGCAGGCCGTGCTCAAGACACGGCAAACGTTTGACTGGGAACGATTTATCAGTGATTACGACCTGATCCGCGATTCGATATCACGCGTCGTCCCGGGCTGCGAGAACTACAACGCGCGGATCCGGGCAGAGGGCGGATTTTACATGCCGAACCCGCCGCGTGAACGCGAATTCCCGACGGCCGCCGGACGCGCAAAATTCTCGGTCAGCGAATTGGAGGAGATCGTGCTCGATAACGGCGAATTGCTGATGACGACGATCCGCGCTCACGATCAGTTCAACACCACGGTTTATGAAGAAAACGATCGTTACCGCGGAATCCGCGGGTCGCGCCGGGTGATCTTTATGAACCCGGCGGACATCGCGGAGCGTGGCCTGTCGGCCAATGACGTCGTCGATCTGACCAGCGATTTCGACGGCTTCCAGCGGCGAGCCGAAACATTTGTCGTTGTCCCGTATGAGATTCCGAAGGACTGCTGCGCGACGTATTTTCCCGAAGCAAATCCGCTGGTACCGCTCAAAAGCGTCGCCGACAGAAGCAATTGTCCGACATCGAAATCAGTCCGGATACGTATCGTGAAAAGGTCCGAGTAACGCCATCAGGCGTGAAGGCTCTGAATTCCAAGGATTCCACCTTCCATAATTTCAGGTGGAATTCCAGGTTGAATTCCAGGGATTCCAAAAAGGGTCAGTCACTTCTCGGAGCGTGGAATTCCATGGATTCCCATTCCATAAAAAATTCCAGGTGGAATTCTTGGAATCCTGGAATCTTGGAATCTGACGTCTGATGTCTGCCGTTTATGAATCGATTGCAAAACATAGAAGGCTTTGTACTTGTCGGCGGAAAATCGCGACGGATGGGACAGGACAAGGCGCTGCTTGAGATCGACGGTGAGACGCTGACGGCGCGGGCAATGCGGACTCTAGGACACGTTTGTGGATCGGTGACGCTTGTTTTCAACGCTGAGCAGTCAATTGATACCGATCTGCCGTATGTCCGCGATGAATTTCCCGGCCGCGGCGCGCTTGGCGGGCTTCACGCCGCGTTGAAATCGAGCCGCGCCAGGATCGCGGTAGTGCTTGCCGTCGATCTGCCGCTGGTGTCGCCTGAAGCCGTCGCCAATCTCGTATCGCTTGCCGATTCGTTGCCGAAGTTCCTGGCAGTCGTTCCGCGGCAGACTGACGGGCGCGCCCAACCTCTCTTCGCGGCGTACCGTCCGCGATTTTGTTTGCCGCACATTGAATCCGTGATCGCCACCGATCCGCGGGCGTCGGTTCGCGACTTCCTCGATCGGATCGGGCCGAAATTCATCGATCCGTCGAAGTTATCAACTGATCCGAACCTGCTTGCGAACGTCAATACCCCTGAGGATTTCGCGAAGATCATTAGAGATCCCGGCTCTCATTCACGAGGCTGAATCCCAGTCCGGCGTGTGAAACGTCCCGTCCCGGTCGAGTCGCTGATAGGTATGGGCGCCGAAAAAGTCGCGCTGCGCCTGAAGCAGGTTCGCCGGCAAGCGCACGGTTGCGAACGCGGTCAGATAATTGAGAGTTGCGGCAAACGCCAGCACCGGGATATTGCAGGAAACCGCGCTGACGACGACCGCTTTGAGGAGATCATATTTGAACCGGAACGCTTCGGCGAAACGTTCCGATGCGAGCAGGTTCGCGCAGTCGGGCTGAGACGCGAAAACCTGGCGGATGTCTTCAAGAAGAGCGGCGCGGATGATGCATCCGCCGCGCCAGATTTTCGCGATCTCAACAAGATCAAGTTCGTATTCGCGCTCGGCCGACGCCGCCTGAAGAAGCGCCGTTCCTTGGGCATAAGTTGCGATAAACGCGAGATGAAGCGCGTGCCGCAAGCCTTCCAGACAATCGGCGACCAACGCCGGATCGACCGGCGCCGGACGGCCAATCAGTATCTTCTTTGACATTGCGACGCGCTCTGCCTTGAGTGCCGAAATCTGCCGCATCGTGACCGCCGAATCGATCGTCGGGATCGGCACGCCGAGATCCATCGCTGCCTGCGATGTCCATTTGCCGGTTCCCTTTTGCCCGGCCGTGTCGAGAATCAGATCGATCAGATGTTTTCCGGACTCCGCGTCGCGCTTGCGGATGACGGTTTCAGTAATTTCGATCAAGAAGCTGTTGAGCTCGCCGCGATTCCACTCGCCAAAGCAATCGGCGATCGCGTCGTTTTCCATGCCGAGCGCGCGTTTCATGAAATCGTATGATTCGGCGATCAGCTGCATCATTCCGTACTCGATGCCGTTGTGGACCATCTTGACGAAATGGCCGGCCGAACCGCTTCCGACATGGGCCGCGCACGGTTCGCTGCCGATCCTGGCCGCCGCCGATTCGAGCACCGGCCGCACCAGTTCATACGCCGCGGCCGAACCGCCCGACATGATGCTGGCGCCGTGACGAGCGCCTTCTTCACCGCCTGAAACGCCGACACCGAGAAATTCTATGCCGGCGGCCGCAAGTCTCGCCTCGCGACGTTCGGTGTCCGGAAAATGTGAGTTCCCGCCATCGATCACAAGATCGCCTGACTCGAGTTTGTCGGCCAGATCGTCGATCACGCGATCAACGACGTTCGCCGGAACAAGGATCATCAAGCGTCGCGGCCGCTCGAGTGTCGCAATAAGATCGTCGAGCGATTCCGCCGCGCGGATATCCGAACCGACGGCTTCCGTAACGAGCAGCGAGCGTTTCTCCGGATCGAGATCGAATCCGATCCCGGAAATTCCCTTTTCGCCGACGTTGAGCAGAAAGTTGCGGCCCATTGTCCCGAGCCCGATCATTCCAAAGTGCGCGTTTGTCATATATTTCTGAACAGATTACCACTTACGGCCCGTTGCCCGAAAACTGTCGCGGCACCTCACCCGATTGAACTTGCGCGTCGTGAAAGCTAAGATTTCAATCTATGGAATCCCTTGTTGAGGCCGTTCGGCCGACCTTTGTTTTTCAGCCCCGGAAACTGCGCGATGATCTTGGACTTGATCTGACGGTCATTTCAGAAACATTCCAGCACACCGGCAGCTTCAAATTCCGTGCCGCGTACAATCTCGCGCGCAGTGTTCCGAACGATGAGATCATTACCGCATCATCGGGAAATTTCGGGCAGGCGCTTGCGTACGCATGCAAACTGCTTGGGAAAAAGGGCGTGATCGTGATGCCGGCGAATTCGGCGAAGGTCAAGATCGACGCCGTCCGCGCGTACGGCGCAACTGTCGATCTGGTCGAAACAGCGAAAGTGGGCCGAGCGGAACGGGTCGCACAGATCGCGGCGACGATGCCCGATGCTTATGTCGCCTCGGCCTATGACGACGATTTCGTGATCGACGGAAATTCGAGTCTCGGTGACGAGATCGCGGGGATCGGGCTGGATGTGATCGTCGTTCCGGTCGGCGGCGGCGGACTGATCTCCGGGATTTCAAAAGGACTTTGCCGGCACGGCTCAAAAACGAAGATCATCGGTGCTGAACCGCTTCTTGCAAACGATGCCGCCCGATCTCTAAGAAAGGGTTCTATCGTCACCAGCGAATCTGAGCCGCAAACGATTGCCGACGGCGCACGGACGCTAAGTCTTGGAAAAAGGAACTGGGAGATCATCAAATCCGGCATTTCCGAAATAATTGAGGTCCCGGATGAAATGATCCGTGAGGCGGTCAGAAAATACTTCACTCTTGCAAATCTGAAGTCCGAACCTACCGGCGCCCTGAGTCTCGGCGCGGCGCTGACGGTTCCGAATCGTTTCGCAGACCTGCGTGTCGGACTGATAGTCAGCGGCGGAAATGTCGATCCGAGAGTTTACGGCGAGATAATCGCGGGCTGATCGGACGATACCGGAGTCGTAACCCGGGCGAGCGCCTTTTTCGCGACATAACTGACAAATGCGACGGAAATGATCGTCGCGACGATCCCGAAAACGATCAGCCACGCTTCCTGAGGATCGGTAAAACTGAGTTCCGAAAGACCGGCACCGACAAAAACCACCGCCGAAGAACGCGGCAACATCCCGAAAAACGTTCCGACAATGAACGATTTCACCGGGACGCGCGCCGATGCCATCAAGAAATTCGTCAACGCAAACGGCATCGCAGGCGAAAGCCTAAGCAAGAAAATGATGAGCGTCGTGCGCCGCGCGTTGTTCCGGACAAGCGCGTTGAATACCGCTTCGGCCTTCGGATGACCGGCAAACAACTCGGGCAAACGATTTCCGACAAGCCTTGAATGGATAAGAAACGAAATCGTCGCGGCTGAAACGACACCGGTCGCGAGGATCAGGATTCCGGCTTCAAATCCAAATGACCAGCCGCTGAGGATACCGATAACGTTTGTCGGCAACAGCGCTAGCCCGCAAAAAAGGACGATCCCGAAAAGAAAAAGAGCAGATCCGACCTCGGTATTCGCCCGGAGCCAATCTGCCAACGGAAATGCCACCGACAACAAAACCGCGCTGCCGAACATCGGCAAGATCGCGGTCAATAGTGCGATCGGCGTGACATTTCCAGCCGATCTGACGAATTCGACAATCCGTTCAAAAAAGTTCTTGATTCCCATGCTCGTTCTGCGGGCACCCGGCCCGAACATATATTCTTACCAATTCAGTCAGGTGCCGACAAGAACAAAATCACTTCTTTCTGCGATAAACGCCGCTGAAAGTCACGTTCGCACCGCCGCAATTGAGATTGTCGGACACGATCAGATAATTTCCGAGCGGGCGCAAAGTCGCCCGGCAGTCATATTCGCCGGTCTGATCGAATCCGTACTCGAATTTCGAATCGGAGAACTTCGCGATGCCGTCGAGTTCTCCGATGTGAACGTTGTCGCCGAGTCCTTTCCAAAACGCTTCGCCGGTGATTTTGTACTCGTTTTCCGATTTGCCCTTGGCGATCTTGATCGAGTTCTCGTAGAAACTCCATTCGCCGAGCCATTCGTCGATCAAACTCACACTCGGATCAGCGAATTTCAATCTGGACTCCTCGATCCAGCCGACAGTCTCGGATCCGCGGGCCGGCTGATACCAGGCGCAAACCCATTTTCCGAACTTGCGCGAGACGATAACCTCGTCTTTCCCAATCAGATAGCTCTTGGTACGACAGGTCTTTCCGTTCGGGCAATCGTCCTCGTCACTGTAAAAATAGACGCGTTCGCGCTTTTTTGCGATGACCGTCGCAAGGCTGTAATTCTCAGCGTCACGCGGGAAGAATCCGTTGCGGCACATGTTTTCCGGATTCCCGTCGATCTGCGCCGAAACGGCAAAAACGCACGAAACAACAAAAAGCAAAATTATCGGGAATTTGTTCATTTTTTTATTACTCCGGCCAGTATCAGCAGATTCAGAATGACGGCAAAGATACCGAGCCCCCAAATCGGAACGAAAAAAAAGAATCCGCCGGCGTCGCGGCTGACCAGCCATCGCGGCATATTCATGTTCGACACCCGAAACGCGAAATCAAGTACGATCAACGTGATGCCGACACCGATCATCGCCGGTGCATCGGGAAGCTTGAAAACAAATCCCAAGACGCCGGCGACGAGACCGCCGACAACGAACATCCCGACTCCGAGCCAATTTCCCCTTAACGGAAATCCCGCCATATATCCTCCAAAAAGATTGGACCTACCGTCCGAATATACTGTAAGTTCTTGAAAACATGGATCTTAGTTTCAAATACGGAATGATCACTTCCTGCGGTCCGGCGGCATAGGCCGCAACCTGATAGGAATCGAACGTGAGCGCGAGCCCCGAACGTTTCAGGTTCCAGCTTCCGAAGTTCTCGGCCTTCGGACCGGCTCCCGTTCTCACCCATTCGTCCTCATTTCCGTCAAACAACGATCTTTCCAGTTCTTTAACGGAAATATCGGAGAGAACTTGCAGAAAATTTGAGTCCGGCTTGAAAAGATCGGCGAGTTCGAACTCGCGGCCCGATTTCAGGTCGAAATTGAGAACAAACGTGTAGGCGTTTCCATGAGCGCCGCCCGTGTATGAATAATTTGAAAACAGGATGCTGATCAGTTCGGCGTCGGCGTGAATCACCGAATACGAAACTTCCGCGGTGTTGCTGATGCCGCGTTCACGGGCAAATTTGATATCTTCCGCGGTCATTTCGAGCATGTCCTTGCGGAACGCGTTGAGTTCGGTGAGCGCTTTCGATTTGGCGAGCTGATTGAAACGCGCCGCGATTTCGGGCGCGACGCCGCCGAGTTCAGGATACTCAGCCGAAAGCTGGAACATTTTCGGCTTGTTGATCTCAGAAAATGTCTTCGTCGTCAGACGCTCGCCGGCTTTGAAAAAAATAAGCTGCTGATCAAGCGTGAAGTAGAGTTTCTTTGTTCCGGTCCGATTCTTCCACTCGCCCGTGACCGACGCGCCGTCGAGGTCGGTTTCCGCCCATTTACCTACGAACGTTCCCGTTTTTGCTCCGGTCGGCGACGTTTCCACCAGCCGGAGTTCACCGTTCCTTAGCGTTCCGGTCAATTTCAGCGGCTTCCCGACCTTCGCGTACCAGTATGTGCCTGAAACCGCTTCGCCGTCGCGTTTGAGCGACATTTCGACACGGCTTTCGTCGATCGAGCCGGCAAAAACATAACTTCCGCTCTGAGCGGCGCATCCGATCGATGCGAGCACCGCGACGATAAATGACAATGCGATCTTTAACATTTTCTCTCCAGATTATGACTTGATTTCTTTCAGAATTTGCCGCCGGACATAGTCGAGCGCGGCCTGCGACGCCCGCCAGCGGATCAGATAGCGATCTCCGGGAAGCTTCATCCGCAACGATCGTACTCCGCCCGGCCCGGCATATCCGATACAAACCGTTCCGACCGGCTTATCATCAGTGCCGCCCGTCGGTCCGGCAATCCCGGTAACGCTTATTGCGTGATCGGTTCCAGCCCTTTCGCGACAGCCCGCCGCCATCGCTTCGGCAACCTCGACCGAAACGGCACCGAATCTTTCCATGTCGCTGGCAGAAACGCCTAAAAGCCTTGTTTTTGAATCGTTTGCGTAGGTTACGACGCCCTCGATGAAATACTCAGATGAGCCCGGAACTTCGGTCAGCCTTTGACCGATGAGACCGCCGGTGCAGCTCTCAGCGACCGAAATCGTTTCGCCGCAGTCCCGCAAAAGTCGTCCGACGACTGTCTCCATTTCCTCGCCGTCGATCGAAAAGACCGCGACACCGATCTTTTCAACTATTTTTGCCGCGATCTCACGGTTCACACGATCGCCCGCGTCAGCATCCTTCGCGGCGGCTGTGAGATGAACTTCGACCTCGCTCTTGTTGAAGAGAACGCTCGTCTGAACATCCGGATATGCCGAATAGATCGGCGCGATCATCTCGTCGAGCGCGGACTCTCCGATTCCCGACACCTTCAGAATCCGCTTCACAAAAACCGTACCGGCCGATCCATCGACCAGTTTCGGCAACACGAAATCGGTGAACATCGGCTGATTCTCCCGCGGCGGGCCGGGAAGCACGATCAATTGCGAAGTTCCTTCGGTGAGCATCATTCCGACCGCCGATCCGTTCGGATTCGGCAACACGGTCGCGCCGTCAACGATAAATGCCTGACGCTTGTTTATTTCAGGCATTTCACGACCCCAACGTCGGAACCGCTCGCGCAACTCGCTCTCAAGTTCCTGATGATAAACAAGTTCGCGTCCAACGGCCGCCGCCGAAACCTGCCGCGTGACGTCGTCCTCGGTCGGCCCGAGCCCGCCCGTCACGATCACGATATCGGAACGTCCGACGGCGTCGCGGATTGTCTCCTCAAGCCGTGACGGATCGTCGCCGACGATTGTCTTAAGTTTGACTTCGACACCGATCTCATTGAGCCGTTCGGTCAGCCACAAACTGTTTGTATCGATCTTTGTCGGTGTCAGCAATTCCGATCCGACTGCGATTATTACCGCGGAATTCATGGAGGATATTCTAACT
>JBGASE010000106.1:0-11929 GCA_044229875.1 Pyrinomonadaceae bacterium
TTATGCGTAAATCAAGATCAGTAGCCGTGCGCGGTGTCCAGATCGGCGGCGGCGCGCCGGTTTCGGTCCAGTCGATGACCAAGACCGATACGACGGACGTCGCCGGCACGCTGAAACAGATCGCCGAAATGAAGGCTGCGGGATGCGAGATCGTTCGGATCGCGGTTCCCGACAACGACGCCGCGAAGGCGATGTCAGAAATCCGGAAGGGAACCGACATGCCGATCGTCGCGGATATCCATTTCCATTACAAACTGGCGTTGATCGCGCTCGACGCCGGAATCGACAAACTGCGCATCAATCCCGGCAATATCGGTTCGATCGACCGCGTGCGCGAGGTCGTGCGCGCGACCGAGGCCCGCAAGATTCCGATCAGAATCGGCGTCAACGGCGGCTCGCTTGAAAAAGACCTGCTTCAGAAATACGGAACGGCGACGCCCGAAGCGATGGTCGAATCCGGCATGCGCCATGTGCGGATCCTCGAAGATCTCGGGTTTTCGGACATCGTCATCAGCCTTAAGGCGTCGGACGTCAACCGCATGGTCGCGGCATATCGGTTGATGGCGGAAAAGGTCGATTATCCGCTGCATTTGGGTGTGACCGAGGCCGGAACACCGTTTGGCGGGACGATCAAGTCAGCGATGGGACTTGGAATTTTGCTTCATGAAGGAATCGGCGACACGATCCGCGTATCGCTCGCGGCTGAGCCGCACGAAGAGGTCCGCGTCGGTTGGGAAATTCTCAAATCGCTCGAGCTCAGGGAACGCGGCGTGACCGTCGTCGCATGTCCGACGTGCGGAAGGCTCGACGTCGACAATTTCGTCGAGATCGTGACTGAAGTCGAACGCCGCCTGGCTCATGTCGAGGAGCCGCTCCATCTTTCGATCATGGGATGCGCCGTTAACGGGCCGGGCGAAGCGCATGATTCGCAGCTCGGGATCACGTTTGGCCGGCAGGTCGGGATGATCTTCAAAAACGGCGTCCCGATGCGCAAAGTCGCCGGCGTTGATATCGTCGAGGAATTCGTCAAAGAAGTCGAATTGCTGCGGACCGAAGGATCAAACGTCCGTGCGATCAGTCCGAAAGTGATTGAAGGAATCGTTGGAGAGTGAGCAGCGGGCAGTGAGCAGTCAGCAGTGAGCGGTAAGCAGTCAGCAGTAAGCGGTAATCAGTGAGCAGCGCAATGCAGAACCGCGCACGAAGTAAGCGGGTGGGGACGCAGACGTCAGATTTCAGACGGCAGACGTCAGACCTAGTTTGTCGGACCTCCGAAATTGGAGAACCACCGGCGAATTTCGACTCGAACGCTTGACAACAGGCAAGCCAGAGCAATAACCGTCTACCGTCTACCGTCTACCGTCTACCGTCTACCGTCTACCGTCTACCGTCATCACGGAAACAAAACCCGAAACGGCTCGAACGGCAAATTTCTGAGTATCGCAAACAGAAACGCGACAATGATCGTGCCGTAAATCACTGAAGCGGGAATCTTGCCGATATTCAGGCCGCGACCTCGAACCGCGACGAGCACCAGCGAAACGAAGAGAAATACGAGTCCAACGGAATAAATCGGGATGAGCGCGTTGTAATCGAGTGCGCCCAGAAAATCACCGTGGAACAGCGCGTGAAATCCGCGGGTGACGCCGCAGCCGGGGCAGGCAAATCCGGTTAAGCGTAGCAGCGGGCATGCCGGAAAGATCGACGATTTGTCCGGATCGAATAAAGCGACCGTCGCGACCGCAGCCGCGAACCCGCCGGCGAAAAGTCCGGAGACAATTCGCTCGGTCGGGTTCATGACAATGGGCGGAACGCTTTCCATCAGATCGCGTATTTGATCGACTTCAATGCCGTCGCTTTCTGCAACATCGCTTCTTTCGCGGCCGGATCCTCAGTGGCCGCCCGCGCCGCATCCAACAGATCCCGAGCCGCTGCGATGACCGATTTCGACGCATTGGCCGGCGCTCGGTCGATGAGTGATCTGAAATCGATGTCCGCCGCGTTGAATGCTTCCGAATCGTCGATAACCGCAACGAGCCGTGCGGCGCCGACCCCGATTAAAAATGACCAACTGCTTTCCGGATCATTGGCCAAACGCGATTCGATCCTCGCAATCAGTTCCCGTGCCGCCGCCTTCGGAGTCGTTGATGGTGTATCGGCCGGCGCCTCCTGCACAATCGCGGTTTGGTTTTTCAGCAAATCACCGGTTTCGGCGTTGCCGCGTTCGGTCGCGACCGTCTTGTTCGGAATCGATACCCTGCGATTGGCGCTGATTATTCTGTCCAATTCTGCCACGCGCGAACGTTCGTCGGCCCACTCCGCCGGAAGTCGTGCCGCGGCGTCGGCCGATCGAAACGTTGTTCCTCCATATTCGACCCCGGAAAGTTCGAAACCGATCTCGAGCAACGTCATTTCACAAGTGAAGTTATAGACGATGATTCCCGTGACCGTGACCGGCTGGCCCGAAAGAAGCGTCGGTGCAAAAGTACTTTTCTGGGCCGCCGAAACAGCCGCCGATCTTAGCAGCGGCTGTCCTGAAACCGCGTACGCTTCGGCGACGTTGCCGGCAGTGTCGATCTTTACCTGAACGTTGACCGCGCCGCAAGCTCTGACCGCGCGCGCCGCCGCCGGAAATTCGGGCCTTACCAAGTTCGACGCCTTTCCATTCAAAACGCCGCCGGAAATTGACTTCGGCACCGCAGGCACCGGCGAAGGCGATTGGCCGACTCCCGCGATTGCTGCCATCAAGATTAACGTTACTGCAAAAATTTTCATGATGTTCACTCCTTCGTCTGTGTCTTCGCACCGATTCGGCGAAGATCATCGATCAACTGCGCAAATCCCTCACGGCGCGCGTGGTCGTTTGGTAATTCACTGAAAGATCTCAACCTGTTGATGAATTCCGGCGGCAGCGAATCATCTTCCGCCAGTGCTTTGTCGATTACGGGATTGAGCCCCGCCAAGGCTCCCGGGTCGCGCGCGAGCAGCGCCTCGACAAATCGCTCACCCAACTTGAACTGGCTGAGCGCCGACCTGTCCGGTTTCAGCCGCAGCCGAATCTTATCACGAAGACTTGCCGCGAGGTTTCGGAATTCCGCCGGTGACGGCGGCACCGGAACCGTGACGCTCGCCGTAGAGACCGCGCTTGATCCGGTCCCTTTTTCGAAACTCTCAAGCCTCGGAATATCGGCCCGGGGATTGGCGGCGATCAATTCAAGCAACTTAGCGGCGATCGACCGCTCTTCTGTCCATTGCTCCGGAAATGCGGCCTGAATGACGCCGGGATTTGACTCGTAACCGGCGTAAAGATCAAACGCCACAAGGAACCAATTCGGTTTTCGGATGATGAATTCGTAAGTCAGATGGCCGTTGATTGAAGTGCCGGTCGGCTTGAAAACTGAACCGAGCGCGGCTCGCTCAGCGGCGGCGTAATGCGCTTCGGGGCCGGAAACGGGCTTCGCAGCTGAAACGGTTCCGTCGGGCGCAATTTCAATTTCAACCCGGACGCGTCCGGATGCCGCCGAGAGCCGGGCCTGGTCGCCAAAAACCGGTTTTCGAAGCACGATCGCCGATGTCCCGCCAATTTTTCCTTTGACTTCGCCGACATCGAAAAAACCGTAGTACATCGGCCGGATCGGCTCAACGAATCCGGGAATCGGGCGCGGGGAAGCGGCCGGCGACTGCGCGTGCGCGACGCTCGCAAAAATCAGCGCGAGAACGATGATCCCAAGTTTCATCCGGCAGCCATTTTAACGAACAGCGCGTCGGCGCTGATCTTTCTATTCAAATTCAGAATCTGGCGCTCTCTGAGAATTTCGATCTCGCGGATCCAATCGGCCAGTCGTTGGGCATCAAACCCGGCGGCAATGTTGTTCAGCGCCGGCCGAATGTCGGCATTGACGATCACTGACGCCCCGAGGCTGATGGTCCAGATATCGCGAACCAAAGTCTGCAGTGAATCGAGCCGTTCAAGAAACTCGTCTTTAAATTTCGCATCCGCGAGCACTTCCGCCGAGAGCATCAGCGACGCAAAGTCGGGACGTCCGCGGCCACGGATCTGTTCAATTACGGCAAGCATCGCGGATCTCTGTTCGCGGAATCTGACGAGATCAAACGTTTGCGCGCGACCAACGCTGCCGGCGCTGAGCCTCGCGATCAGTTCGGCATCGTCCCGCGACATTTGTTTTGAACGGATCAGAAATTCTGCGATCTCGTCGGCCGGAACCGGAGCAAAACGAAGAATCTGACAGCGCGAGCGGATAGTCTGCAAAAGCTTCTCAGGCCGCGACGTGACGAGGAAAATGTACGATGTTGACGGCGGTTCCTCAAGAGTTTTGAGCAACGCGTTTGACGCTGCTGCGTTCATTCTGTCGGCGTCGTCGACGATAAAAAACCGCTCTTTCGCCTCATAGGGCATGAAATTGGCTTCGCGTTCAAGTTCCCGGACCGCATCGACGAGAATATTGTTGCGGCATGGGATGACGGTTCCGACATCCGTGTGTTCGCTGAGAAAGACCCGTTCAAAGAGATCTTTCTTGGCGTCGGCGGCGGGAAAAACGAATTTGTCGCAACGGACGCATGCCGAGCATTTCCCGCAGCCTTCGCCGTCGATCTTCTGAACGCAGACCGAGGCGCGTGCGATCTCAAATGCAAACTGCCGCTTTCCGACTCCGTCGGGTCCGACAAGCAGTAACGAGCGCGGCATCCGGCCATTGGTCGCCATCCGCCGCAACGTCAGTTTGATGTCGTTATTTCCGATCAATCGGTCGAGCATTTTTTTTCAGACGTCAGACGGCAGATTCCAGAAATTCCAGGAATTCCAGAAATTCCAAGTTCCAAAATCTAAATTCAAATTTGATTCAATAATCAAAATTCAAAATTCAAAAATCCAAATCAAGAATCAAGATCAAAAGTCCAAGATCAAAGATCCAAGATATCCAAGATCAAAGATCCAAGACCAAAGATCCAAGATCAAAAGTCCAAGATCCAAGACCAAAGATCCAAGATCAAAAATCCAAGATCCAAGACCAAAGATCCAAGACCAAAGATCCAAGATATCCAAGATCAAAGATCCAAGACCAAAGATCCAAGACCAAAGATCCAAGATCAAAAATCAAATATTCCCTTCGCTTCCTATTTCAAAAAGTCTCCGATCAACTTGGTTACTTTCGCGTGGACCTCATCGATCGATCCGGATGCGTCGATTACCTTGAACCGTTTCGGTTCGCGTTGCCCGATGGCAATATAAGCGTCGCGAACACGAGCGTAAAACGAAGCATTTTCGCGGTCCATCCGGTTCTGTTTTGTTTCTTCGTCGGTCCGCGAGGTTGTCCTCATGATCGCCTTTTCGATCGGAACGTCGAAAAAGAGCGTCAAATCAGGTTTCAACCCGTCGGTCGCGAGCTTGATCACCTGCGCGACGATCTTTTCGTCGAAGCCGCGACCTGCGCCCTGATAGGCGGCGGTCGCGTCGGCGTAACGGTCTGAAATTACGATCTTGCCTTCGTCAAGCGCCGGTTTGATAAGGAAATTTACATGTTGCGCGCGATCAGCCGCGAAAAGCAGCAGTTCAGCCATCGGGTGGACGTTCTCTTCGGTCTCGAGAAATGACTCGCGAAGACGTCGCCCGAGCGGGGTTCCGCCGGGTTGATGCGTCGTCAGAACATCAAGGCCTCGCATCCGCAGATCACCGGCGAGGAGGCGCATCTGAGTCGATTTGCCGCTGCCGTCGATCCCTTCAAAAGTGATGAATTTTCCGCGCAATACCTTATTCCGAATCCGGACGCCGACGTTCGGGAGAAATCGTCGAGATCGCGTGTTTGAAGATCAGGAACTCCTGTCCGGCAGCGTCGAGCAACACTGAAAACTTATCGAAGCTTTTGATCCGTCCGGCGAGCGTTGCGCCGCTCAAGAGGTGAATCTGCACCGAGATCTTGTCGCGGCGCGCTGAGTTTAAAAAGGCATCCTGGATGTTCTGTGCCGTTGATCTTTCCATAAACAGTTTCCAACGCTAGGGTAGATTTTCGAAAACAGTTGGATTATAGCAGATTTGACTAGGCTGACAAGCAGTTTTTGTCGACGGCTAAAGGGCCAAATCCAATAGCTGCCGAACGATGCGGGGATCGGAACCGAATCCGTCGAGCCAGGTCACGGCCGGCTCTTTGCGGAACCATGTAAGTTGCCGTTTGGCATAATTCCGGACATCCTGCTGAGTTTTTTCGACGGCACTCCGCAGGTCACGTTCGCCGCGCAGATACTCGCAGACGCGACGGTAGCCATGCGCGCCGAGCGCGTTCGTGTCATCGGGAATTCCGGATTCGCGCAATCCGGCGACTTCTTCGACGAGTCCGTTGTTGAAATGCGCGACCGCACGGGTATTGATCCGTTCGTAAAGTTCGGCACGCAGCGGATTGAGTACAAACGTCCGGATCCGCGACGCAAATTCAGGCGCAACGGCGCGATTCGGCTGCGCTTCGGACAATCTCTTGCCGGTTTGAAAGTAGACCTCAAGCGCGCGTGTCACACGGACGTAATCACGCGGAAAAAGCCGGTCGGCTGAGGCGGGATCGACTTTTGTCAGAATCCGGTAAAGACGCTCCGAGCCTTTGCTTTCAAGGATTTGCCGGAGACGTGCGCGGATCGCCGGATCGGTCTTCGGACTCTCGAACAGCGGTTCGCGCAAGGTCCGAAGATAAAATCCGGTGCCGCCGACGAGGATCGGAACCGCGCCGCGAGATTCGATATCAGCGATTTTGAGCGCCGCGTCACGGGCCCAATCGGCGGCGGTGTAATTCACGGACGGCGCGACGTACCCGATTAGATGATGCGGGACGCCGCGCATCTCTTCGGTGGTCGGTTTCGCCGTCGCGACCTCGATCCCGTTGTAGATCTGGACCGAATCGCAATTGATGACCTCGCCGTTCCCGAGCGCGAGCGCCAGTTCGACGCCGAGCTCGGTTTTACCCGAAGCCGTCGGTCCGGCGATCGAAAAGATTGATCCGCGTCCGTTCACGAACAATGATTGTAGTAGACGGCAGACCGTAGACGGTAGTCGGCAAACCTCTTTCGTTACATCCAAGATCGAAGATTCAAGATATTGAAGAATCAAGATCCAAGATTCAAGATATTCAAGAATCAAGATCCAAGATTTAAGATATTCAAGAATCAAGATCCAAGATTTAAGATATTCAAGAACCAAGATCCAAGATTCAAGATATTCAGGATTCAAGATCCAAGATATCCAAGATTTAAGATATTCAGGATTCAAGGCCAAGATCCAAAATCCAAGACCAAAGATCGAAGATCCAAGAACCAAAATCCAAGATCCAAGATCAAAGATCCAAGATCAAAGATCAAAGATCAAAGATCAAAGATCACTAGTGTTGCGTTTAGCAACATAACAGTTCTTTGAAAACATTGTAAATAGGCAATTTAAGCCTTGTCTGCGAGTTAAACGATTTGAATTTCTCATAGTTTCGAACCATCGTTGTTTCACCTATGAACAATGGTAAATTCGTTTTCTCGCAGATAATGGCATTTCTCGATCACAACGAGTTCAACAGGTGCGTCGATCGCTATGGTGGCGCACGGTATGTCAAACACTTCAGTTGCTGGAAGCAATTTTTGTGCATGGCCTTCGGCCAACTGACGCATCGTGAAAGCCTGAGCGATACCGTTCTGTGCCTAAACTCAACCGGTCCGAAGTTGTACCACCTCGGGATCGGAAAGAAGATCACCAAGACGACGCTTTCAAGAGCCAACGAGTCCCGCGACTGGCGGATATTTGCCGACTTCGCGCAATCGCTGATCGATGAAGGACGGCGGCTTTACGGTACCGACTCGCAACTCGATGTCGAGCTGAAGCAAAACGTCTTCGCTATTGACTCGACTGTCATCGATCTGTGTCTGAACGTTTACACCTGGGCCCGGTTCCGCAAGACCAAGGCGGCCGTGAAACTGCACGTCCAACTCGATCTCAAGAACTCGATCCCTTGTTTCATACACGTCTCAGAAGGCCGGGTGCACGATGTCACAGTTCTCGACCTGATTGACCCGGAACCCGACGGCTTTTACGTCATGGATCGCGGATACAAGGACTTCGCGCGGCTTTACCGGATCGACCGGGCCGGCGCTTTCTTCGTCACCAGAGCGATGGACAATCTGGCATTCCAACGCATTTATTCCGCCCCGGCCGATAATCTTTCGGGCGTTCTGTGCGATCAGACCATCCGTTTGACCAACCCCAAACCGGCGCTCAGATATCCCGCGAAAATACGACGGATAAAGTTCTTCGACGCTGATCTGGATCGCCTGTTCGTGTTCCTGACGAACAACTTTGAACTTCCCGCGACCGATATCGCCAAACTCTACAAGCACCGCTGGCAGATCGAGTTGTTCTTCAAGTGGATCAAACAACACCTGAAGATCAAGACGTTCTGGGGATATGAACCGAATGCCGTAAAGACCCAAATTTGGATCGCCATCTGCGTCTATGTCACAGTCGCAATCGTCAGAAAGAAACTTCAGTTGAAGCTCTCGCTCTATGAAATCCTACAGATCGTGAGCATCAGCATTTTCGACAAAACGCCCTTAACTACGCTCTTTCAGCAACCCTATTTACACGTTTTCAATGAACCTAACTGTAACCAGTTGAAACTATTCGACTTTTAACGCAACGCTAGTGATCAAAGATCAAAGATCAAAGATCAAAGATCAAAGATCAAAGATCAAAGATCAAAGATCAAAGATCCAAAATCCACAATCGCAAATCGCAAATCGGCTCACGCCTGAAGGCGTAACTCTGACGTGGCTCACGCCTGAAGGCGTAACTCTGACGCGCAACTCTGACTCTGACGCGTAACTTTCCGCACCGATTTGTGTGAAAATCCGCGAACTTGGCCGGTCCCGATTGGAAAAGCGGACATTTCCGACGGGCATAATCCTTGCTTTGGGTTGAGTCAGACACGCGCGTCCTTGTCGGGGCGCGAAAAAAAATCAGGCTGACAAAAAGCGGAGGTCCCCAATGGTCAGATTGAGAGAGTTTTTGGACGCTGACCGTCAGAATCAGATCAATCCGTCGGTTTTCAAGACCGAGAAGAACAAGAACCGCGTTTATTGCGGAATGTGCGGCGGTATTTATTTTGTCGATGACGCGTTTTACGACGCGATCATCAAGGTCATCAGGGAAACGACCGAAAGCCCGTTTCTTTGCAACGATTGCCAACAGGAATACGAAGCCCTGGCGAACCGATACTGAGATGCTGAACGTTACGATCAACGGCGAGCGGTACCGTTTCGAGGAAAAGACCTCGATTCTGAAAGCGATACGATCGGTCGGGATCGATGTCCCGACGCTGTGTCACGACGACCGGCTCAAGGATGTCGGCGCGTGCCGTCTCTGTCTTGTGCAGGTTGAAGGATCGAACCACCCGATCGTTTCCTGCGAGAACGACATCCTCGACGGACTGGTGATCGAAACGCACACGCCGGAGATTGAAGAATCGCGGTTGATGAACCTCCGGATGCTTGCCCGGCGTTATCCGCTGTCGGCATATCGCGAGTTTCCCGAAAAGCCGTTTCATCGGCTCGCCCGGCAATACGGACTCGTCGATTCGGATTTTGCCGCCGATCGCAACGGCAACGGCGTCGACGATTCTCATCCTTACATCAACGTCGATATGGCGCGGTGCGTCGACTGCTACCGCTGCGTCCGCATCTGCGATGAGGTTCAGGGCCAGTATGTCTGGCAGGTTTTTGACCGCGGCCGTAAAACGCGCGTCACGCCGAACTCAGGAACGACGCTCCGCGATAGTTCATGCGTCAGTTGCGGCGCCTGCGTCGATACCTGTCCGACCGGCGCGCTCGAAGACAAGACGGTTCTCGAGCGCGGCGTTCCGACGGACTGGACGCGATCGGTCTGCCCGTACTGCGGAACCGGATGCGAGATCAATGTCGGAACGATCGGCGAGCAAATCGTACAGGTCAAACCGGTTCAGGACGCGCCCGCCAATCGCGGGCACCTATGCGTCAAAGGCGCCTACGCGTTCGACTTCGTGCATGCGGCCGACCGCGCCACCGAGCCGATGATCCGCGAAAAGGGCGGCGATTGGAAGACCGTTTCATGGGACGAGGCGATCGCGCACACAGCCCGGAAGTTTGCCGAGATCGTCGCGCGCGACGGCGCCGACGCGGCGGCCGTGCTCGGTTCTGCCCGCGCGACGAATGAGGAAAATTATCTGGCACAGAAGTTCGCCCGCGTCGCACTTGAGACCAACAACGTCGACAACTGCGCCCGCGTTTGCCATACGCCGTCGGCGGCGGCAATGAAGATGATGCTCGGCACCGGCGCCGCGACGAATTCGTTCCGCGATATCGAGATCGCGCGGACGATCATGGTCTGCGGGGCCAATCCGACCGAAAATCATCCGGTGCTCGGATCACGGATCAAACAGGCGGTCCGGCACAACGGCGCCAATCTGATCGTCATCGATCCGCGAAAGATCGAACTGACCCGATTTGCCAAGGTCCATCTTCAGCTCCGGCCCGGAACCAATATCGCGATGCTCAACGGTTTGGCCTGCGCAATCATCGAAGAAGGCCTCGTCGATCGTGAATTTATCGAGAAGCGCGTAAATGAGTTCGACAAGTTCGCCGATTTCGTCCGCGACTTCACACCCGAACGCGTCAGCGAAATTTGCGGCGTTCCGGCGGAACTGATCCGCAAGGCAGCCCGGCTGTATGCAACGGCCAAGCCGGCAATGTGCGTCCACGGGCTCGGCACAACCGAACACACGCAGGGGACGGAAGGCGTGATGGGGCTGGTTAACCTTGCTCTGCTGACCGGGAACATCGGAAAACGCGGCGCCGGCGTCAATCCGCTGCGCGGTCAGAACAACGTCCAGGGTGCCGCCCATATGGGATGCGATCCCGGAATCCTGACCGGATCGATCGCGGTTGAAGACGGCCGATCGCTTTTCGAAAGCGTTTGGAAGACGACCATCCCGTCAGCCAAAGGACTGAGCCAATTGCAGATGATGGATGCGGCGCGGGCTGCAAGACTTAAGGCTCTGTGGGTCATCGGTTACGACGTGTTGCTGAGCAACGCGAACGCCGCGGAAACGTTCGCGGCATTCGACAACCTTGAGCTCGTGATCGTCCAGGATATGTTCATGAACGAAACGGCGCGTGAATTTGCGACCGTTTTTCTGCCGGCCGCGTCGAGTTTTGAAAAGGACGGAACTTTCATGAGCGGCGAGCGGCGCGTCTCGCGGGTCCGGAAGACGATCGAGCCGATCGGGAACTCACGGAGCGATTGGGAAATCATCTGCGACGTCGCCCGCGCGCTCGGGAAGGGCGAGCATTTCGATTTCGCGTCAACCGAGGAGATCTGGAACGAGATCCGCGCTGTCTGGCCTGGCAGTTACGGAATTACGTACGATCGGATCGAGCAGCACGGTCTTCAATGGAATTGTTTCGATCTCGACGATCCCGGAACCGAGATGCTGCACGCCGAGAGCTTTTCAAACGGTGTCCAGACCGCGCTCCGCCGACTGAAATTCATCCCGACAAAAGAGATCGTGAGCGACGAGTTTCCGCTGTTGCTAAGCACGGGCCGGACACTTTATCAATTCAATGCCGGCACGATGACGCTGCGGACAAAGAACAAGGTTCTGAGACCGGTCGATCTGCTCTACGTCGCCCCGGCGGACGCCGATGATCTGGGATTGGCCGACGGTGAGATCGTCAGCGTCGAAAGCCGTTACGGAACTGTTGAAATGCCGGTCAAGATCAACCCGATCGTCCGCGACGGTGAGCTTTTCGCGACGTTTCATAATCCGGAGATCTTTCTCAACCGGATCACGAGCCCGAACCGCGACAGATTCGTGCAGACGCCCGAATTCAAGGTAACGGCCGTGAGGATAAACAAGCTCTG
>JBGASE010000107.1:0-11913 GCA_044229875.1 Pyrinomonadaceae bacterium
GCCCGGACCGTGATCTTCGGATTGTGCTTCGCCAGCACCTTCGTGATCGCCGCCGTCAGCGTCGTCTTCCCGTGGTCAACGTGTCCGATCGTTCCGATGTTCACGTGCGGCTTGCTTCTGTCAAATTTCTCTTTGCTCATAAATCCTCTCTAACTCTATTAATCGTAATTAATTAGCTGCTGGCTCCCTTGACTTTGGCGATGATCTCCTCAGCCACATTGCGCGGCGCTTCGTCGTATCGCTCGAAATGCATCGAGGACGTCGCGCGGCCTTGCGTCGCACTCCGCAAGTCGGTCGTGTAGCCGAACATTTCAGAGAGCGGAACGAATGCGGTAACGACCTGGACATTGCCCGGACGCGGCTCCATCTTTTCGATCTGTCCGCGACGGCGGTTCAAATCGCCGTTGACCGCGCCCATGTACTCTTCAGGCGTCACGACTTCAACGCGCATGATCGGCTCGAGCAGAACGGGCTTGGCTTTCTTGACCGCGTCCTGGAACGCGAGGCTGCCGGCGATATGGAACGAACGCTCGTCCGAATCGACCTCATGATACGATCCGAAGACGAGTCGGGCGCGGATGTCGACCAGCTCGTAGCCGGCAAGAATACCGCGGCGCATCGCATCCTGTATGCCTTCGCCGACCGGTTTGATGAACTGGCGCGGGATCGCACCACCGGTGATCTTGTCTTCGAACACGTATCCTTCGCCCGGTGCCGGTTCGATCTCGAGTTCGACGTGACCGAATTGACCACGGCCGCCCGACTGTTTCTTGAAGATCTCTTTGCCCGGTGCCGGTTTGGTGATCGTTTCGCGGTAGGCGACCTGCGGTTTGCCGACGTTTGCTTCAACGCCGAATTCGCGTTTCATGCGGTCGACGATGATCTCAAGGTGGAGTTCGCCCATGCCGGCGATGATCGTCTGTCCCGTTTCATGATCGGTCGAAACCTGGAATGACGGATCTTCCGACGCCAGCCGATTGAGCGCAACGCCCATTTTGTCCTGATCCTGGCGCGTTTTCGGCTCAACCGCGACGCGCACAACCGGATCCGGAAACTCCATCGATTCAAGAATGATCTGTTTCGTTTCGTCAGAGATCGTGTCGCCGGTCGTGACATTCTTCATGCCGCCGATCGCGATGATCTCGCCGGCCGACGCCGATTCGATGTCCTCACGCTTGTTGGCGTGCATCCGCATCAGACGTCCGACGCGTTCCTTCGTGCCTTTAATCGTGTTGTAAACGTAGGATCCAGAATTGACGGTACCGGAATAGATGCGGACAAATGCGAGTTGGCCAAGATGTTTGTCGGCCATCAGTTTGAAGACCAGCCCCGAGAACGGTTCGGCAGGATCTGCCGGGCGGGCTTCAACTTCGTCGGTCTTCGGGTTCGTTCCTTCGACCGGCGGAATATCAAGCGGCGACGGAAGATAATCAACGACCGCATCGAGCAGTGTCTGGACGCCCTTGTTCTTGAACGCGGAACCGGTTACGACCGGAACGATCTTCAGCTCGATCGTGCCCTTGCGAAGCGCGGCGCGGATTTCGTCTTCACCGATCTCCTCACCTTCGAGATATTTCATCATCAGATCGTCATCGATCGATGAAACGGCTTCAACAAGTTTCTCACGCCATTCCTTTGCCGTGTCGACGAGGTCGGCCGGAATATCGACGGTTTCGTATTCGGCGCCCTTTGTTTCGTCGTTCCAGACAAGGCCTTTCATCGTGATCAGATCGACGACGCCCTTCAATTGATCTTCAAGGCCGATCGGAATCTGAAGCGCGACGGCGTTTGCACCGAGACGTTTGAGGATCGAGTCAAAACTACGGTCAAACGACGCACCGGCGCGGTCGAGTTTGTTGATGAAGCAAAGTCGCGGAACGCCGTACTTGTCAGCCTGGCGCCAAACAGTTTCGGATTGCGGTTCGACACCTGCGACGCCGTCAAAAACGGCAACCGCACCGTCGAGGACGCGGAGGCTGCGCTCGACTTCCATCGTGAAGTCGACGTGACCCGGCGTATCGATGATATTGATGCGGTGTTCGATCCCGCTGTGCTTCCAGAAACAGGTCGTCGCGGCCGACGTGATCGTGATGCCGCGCTCTTGCTCCTGTTCCATCCAGTCCATCGTCGCCGTTCCCTCATGAACTTCGCCGATCTTGTGCGAAACACCCGTGTAGAACAGGACGCGTTCCGTCGTCGTGGTCTTACCCGCGTCGATATGCGCCATGATGCCGATGTTTCTGAACTTGTCTAAACTGATCTTTGACATTGCTTTAGTAAGCAGTGAGCGGTGAGCGGTGAACAGATCGCGTGTTGCAAGAACAACTGCCTACTGCTTACTGCCAACGGCTCACTCAAATTAAAATCTGTAATGGGCAAACGCCTTGTTCGCCTCTGCCATGCGATGAACGTCTTCACGCTTCTTGACCGCTCCGCCGCGTGTGTTGTACGCGTCGAGCAATTCGCCGACGAGGCGTTCGGTCATCGTTTTCTCGTTACGATTGCGCGAGTTGTTCACGATCCAGCGGATCGCCAGCGTATTGCGGCGCTCACGCGTGACTTCGATCGGAACCTGATACGTCGCACCGCCGATACGTCGCGACTTCACTTCAAGCGCGGGCGCGACATTGTCAAGCGCCTTCTTGAAAACCTTGAGCGGCTCTTCGCCGGTCTTTTCGCCGAGCTTTTCCATCGCCGCGTAAAAGTTCTTTTCCGCGATCGACTTCTTGCCGGCCCACATCACGCCGTTGATGAACTTCGTCACGATCACGCTGTTGTAAATCGGATCGGGCAATACTTCTCTTTTCGCTGCAACTCTTCTTCTAGGCATATCTCAATTTTGCGATTTGGGATTTGTGAATTCGGATTTGGAAAAATTCCGAAATCCGCATTCCCAATTCAGAAATCCTATTTGCTTCCCTTCGGACGTTTCGCGCCGTACTTCGAGCGCGCCTGATTGCGGTTTGCGACGCCTGAAGCATCGAGCGTGCCGCGGATGATGTGGTAACGAACACCCGGCAAATCCTTGACACGGCCGCCGCGGATCAAAACGATCGAGTGCTCCTGCAAGTTATGGCCGATACCCGGAATATAGGTCGTTACTTCGATCTGGTTCGTCAAACGAACGCGCGCGACCTTGCGGAGCGCCGAGTTCGGTTTCTTCGGGGTTTGCGTGTAAACGCGCGTGCACACGCCGCGTTTCTGCGGATTGGCCTGCAGGGCCGGGCTCGCCGTTTTGTACTTCACTCGCTGGCGGCCTTTGCGAACTAATTGATTAATCGTCGGCATTCTTTCCTCAATTCCAGGCGTCAACTTACGACGCCGTTTAAAAATCCGAAAGGCAAAAGTAACCTTTCACCTGACTCTTGCCGGATCGGATCCGGCAGTTAGCAACAAGTTTCACCTTGTGTCTTAAGTTATTTGATTAAACCTTATTAAGTTCTTCCGGCTTCGACTTTGCTGTAGCGTGGCATAGTAATGATTTGACTCAATTCGCCGCGCTCCGATTGGATCGGTGTTTTACGCTACAATTCCTGACTCAGCCTTCAAAAATCACCCGCATGAAATCGTCGCCGATCCATACAGAAGGTCCAGACGTTTCAGTCCGAAACTAAAGACTATAGTAAACGATCAAAAACCTGTCAAGCGTCGCGCGCAATTTGACCGCAACTATATTCCCGAGTGGTCTGATCAATCGCAAAACCGGTCGCGAACCATGAAGCGCGTCCATTTTCCGTACGTTTGGATGCGGTTTGTCTTACCCGCCCTGAATTTGCTACATTTTCTGTTTACCGCAATAGACAACTAACAAACAACCGTTAACACATGAACACTATTTTCGAACAACGTCTTAATACTTTTGACGAAAATCAATGGCTTGCAGCCGTCGATTCGCTTTTGCCAGACGTCCACGAAGTTGACCGCAACGCGACCGCGATCTGGTTCAGGTTCTTTCCGCTCGCGCTCAAACGCTTTCTGGACGGTGCCGAGGACCGCGACAAGGCGATTCAGAAATTCGTCATTCAGGGCGATTTCGATCTCACTGATCAGATCGATCTTTCGCACAGCTTTCTTTACGGCCACCGTCATTGGAAAGACGTGAAGCATGAAATCAAACACCGCGCCGAAACATTTGATGGTGAAACCGTCGATATCGCGGACGAGGCCCGGGCGATTGCCGCGGCGACAGCCAAGATTGCGAAAGTTGACGCTTCCCTACTTGTCGGGCTTGCCGCGATCGGCATGATGACGCTCGTCCAGGTGACATTTGAAGAGTTCAAACGATCGCCCGGAACGACCGGGACGCCGCACGGAATGCTCACGATGTCGCCGGAGCAGATCGTCGCCGAGCGCGCCAAAGACGATTCGCAGGGAGTTTTCGGATTCCTTCGGACCGTCGATAAGAAATTCACGGTCAACTGGCAGGACGCTCGTTCGAGCGGAAGTTTCCGGATCAAGAACGACGCTGACATCGCGACGGCTTCGGCGCTCGATCAATCGCAGAACTGGCGCTCGAAAGACGAACGTTGCTGGGAAGGCGTGGTTCCGGTCGAATGCCGTTCGGCGGCGTGCGGAACGTGCTGGATCGGCGTTGTCGGCGGACAGGAGAAACTCTCCGAAGTCCAGCGGCTCGAACGCAAACAGATGAAGGTCTTCGGCTATAATCAGGGCGACGATCCGAAGCCGTACATGCGCCTCGCGTGTCAGGCGAAGACGAGCGGCAACGTATCGATCGTGATTCCGCCGTGGAATGGCGTTTTCGGCAAAAAGGTCTACGGCGTCGAGGAGTCGCAGCTTGAACCGGCAACAACGTCGGCGAAGAAACTCCGCGAAACGCTGGCCAATGCCGCGGGCGGTTCGAACGAATAACTGATCGATCTTGGGAGCCAGGGGATGACTGACAAAAAGACATTCATTCCGCCGGTCCTGATGGTTGTTGCGGCCGTCGTGCTTTGGAGCATCGGCGGCCTTTTCATCAAGATCACGACGGTCAACGGATTCGAGGTGAATCTCGGGCGATGCGTTTTCGCGGCCGCGACGATCGCGGTCCTGACCCGATTCAAGGCGCTCAAAGCCGACCGTTTCACGTTGATGGCGTCGATCTTTTACGTCGGGGCTCTGTCGTTCTTCGCTGTCGCCAACAAGTACACAACGGCCGCCAACGCGATTTTTCTGCAGTACACGGCGCCCGTTTACATCCTCATCTTCGCGCCGTTCGTGCTTAAAGAGAAGTTTCGGTTCGGCGATCTGGCGACGGTCGCGGTGTGCGTCGTCGGGATGTCGCTTTTCTTCGTCGGCTCGGCTCCGGACACCAACCTGTCGCCGGAGTCACAGCTCACCGGAAATATCCTCGGACTTCTTTCCGGGATCAGTCTCGGGGGCTACATCCTTCTTCTCCGGCACCCGAAAGCACTCAATCAAAATCCGGCTTCATCGGTCTTTTACGGCAATATTTTCGCGATCGCCGCGATGTTGCCATTCATTGCGGCCAATCCGTCGACATGGACAGGGCTCGATTTGCTGTCGGTTTTCATTTTGGGCGTATTTCAGATCGGACTCGCCTATTATCTTTTTACGTTAGGCGTCGCGCGCGGCGTACGCAGCCTCGACGCAAGCATCATCGGCTTCATCGAACCGTTGCTCAATCCGGTCTGGGTGTTCCTTGTCGTCGGCGAACGGCCGTCACAGTGGGCGCTGCTCGGCGGCACGACGATCATCGCTGCGATCCTTTTCCACACGCTGCGCAACAGCGGCGGCGCAAGGCGTCAGCTCAATTGACCGATCCGCTGATGTAATCGGCGACATCGCCGCGGATCGCCAGCATTGCAGCTCCCGGATTCATGCTCACCAGCAATTCTTCGAACTGTTCGATCGGAACCGGCCTCGCGAAAAAGTAACCCTGTCCGTAGTCGCATCCAAGATCACGCAGAATCTCGGCCTGTTCGGCGCTTTCGACGCCTTCGGCAATCGTCGCCAACTGAAGCGTTCCGCTGAGGTTGATGATCGTTCTCGCGACCGCGTTTTTCGGCTGCGAACTCTCGATCCCGTCGACGAAAGATCGGTCGATCTTGAGAATATCGATCGGAAACTGTTGCAGATAACTGAGCGACGAATAACCGGTGCCGAAATCGTCGATCGCCAACCGGATTCCAAGCGTTTTGATTCGCATCAAAAGCTTCAGGATCGACTCCGTATCTTCCATCATCGTACTCTCGGTGATCTCAAGTATGATGTTTCCCGGATTGACTTCGGCGGTCCGAAGCACGTGCGCGAGATCGTCGATAAATGCCGGATGCTCAAGCTGCTTGCCTGAAATGTTGATCGTCACGGTCAGGTCGCGGCCGTATTTGTCGAATAGTTTCTTGCTTTGGGCGCAGGTCTCGCTGATGATCCAGCGGCCGAGCGGCACAATCAGCCCGGTCTGCTCTGCAAGCGAAATGAACTCAATCGGCGAAATATGTCCATGTTGCGGGTGTTCCCAACGGACAAGCGCTTCCATTCCGGTGATCTGTCCGTTATGCAAATTGATGATCGGCTGAAAGTTGAGAGTCATGTCGCCGCTCTCGATCGCGACGCGAAGATCTTTTTCAAGTTCGATCTGAGCCATCAGCGTTCGGTGCATTTCGGTCTCGAAAACGACGAACCGGTTTTTGCCCTTGCCCTTTGCCGAATACATCGCGACATCGGCGTTGCGCAGTAGATCATCGGCCGTTATCTCGGCTGAATCCCGATACGCGATCCCGATGCTGATGCCGAATTTGACTTCGGACCCTCCGACGCTGAATGGCTGGCGAACGTTTTCGAGAATGCGTTCGGCAACGGCAATTGACTTTTCCCTGACGTCGGCACCTTCGATGAGGATCGCAAATTCGTCACCACCAAGTCTTGCCACGGTGTCCCGCGCGCGGACGCAAAGCCTGAGTTTTTCGGTAAACTCGATCAGCAACTTATCGCCGGCGTCATGCCCGAGCGTGTCGTTGATGTTCTTGAAATCGTCAAGATCGAGAAACAGAACGCTGAGCTGATTGTCGCCGTCGACGGCTGCGATCAGACCTTCTTCGACCCGGCCCTTGAACAGCAGCCGGTTTGCGAGATTCGTCAACGGATCATGAAACGCCTGATGGATGATCTTCGATTCGAGCGCCTTCCGTTCATTAACGTCGCGGGCGTTGAGGAGGATTCCATGCGTCCCGGATTCATCGTCGGTGATGATCTTTGCAATTCCCTCGAGCACACGCCACGAACCGTCAAAATGAAGGAAACGGCATTCGCGCATCACCTCTGTCTGGCGGTTCTTCGAGAGTGCTTTCCAGGCGTCCATCATCGCCTTCACATCGTCCTTATGAATGTAGTCAAGCGCGGAACAGCCGATAAGTGAATCCTGGCAATAGCCAAGAATTCGCTCAACCGATGGGCTCTGATAGGTGATCTGTCCGGCGCGATTGAAGATCATCACGATATCCGACGAATTCTCGATCAGTGTCCGGAAATGAAGTTCGCTTTCGCGCGCGGCTTCGGCCGCATGCAGCCTGATGTTCTCTTTGACTGCGGTGATTTGCCTGAGTACGACAATTGCCGTCAGGAAAAGGGCCGTCAGCACGATGATCCCGTGAGGTTGATTCCAGTACGGGAGCGCCGAATATACAAGAACGGCGTAACCGACGACGATCGCCGCATACGGAATCCAGCTGAAGGTCGGAGTGTAAACTTCGGCCTGAATCTCGGCTTCGATCACGGGTGAAACATCCGCCAGGTAGAATTGGTAAAGCGATGCGGCGGATAGCAGCAATCCGCTCGTGGCCCAGAGCACGACCAGCGCCCCGCTTCCGCCGAGGTTGTGCAGTGTAACGAACGCAAAAATGACGTCGGCGAAGAGCAGATTCACCAATCCGGCGACGAGCAGATAAAGCGGTTTCCTGATCGGTTCGGGAGGGCGCCGCAGCAAGATCGTCGTGATTCCGAGCAGCAATACCAGATCGCCGACGATATAGGCGGCACTAAGAGCGGTTTTGATCGGTCCGGCGCCGCTCTCGATGGTCGGCAGAATGATGAAATACCAAACGACGGCGGAACCAGAGATCATTACCGAAACCGCGTCGAGTATGAATTTTCGCCGATGTGCCCGAGCCTGTTCGGTCGTCGGAAATGTCAGCAACGCGACCAGCATCAGCGGATAGAACGCGATGAACCCGACATCGCCGATCGAGGGAAACGGCCGAACCGCGGCAATCTGGGAATTGTAGAACCAGACCAGTTGAGCAGCCGTGAAAATTCCATATGCCACCGCCGTGCGTTTCCATGCGCTTCGGGTCTGATCATCAAGACCGCTGCGGCGTGACAGCGCGAACGTCAACGTGGTCGCCGTGATGAAAATCAACGCCTGTACAAGATCGTTGACGAACCTCACCGTTTTGATCGATTCGGAATTCAACAGCAACCATACGCCGTATGCAACCGTTGCGAGACAAAGGAATATCGCCAAGCGCCCGCTCCAAGTGTGGAACCAGTTGCCCGGAAACCTATGCGAGGCCTTCAAACCTGACGATCTTGCGGTGTAGGAATCCTTCATTTCACATCTGGAAGGCGCAGCGTTCCCCGTTCGGCATGTCACTGTTGGGGCAATCACAGACACACTTCCGCTGTCGGTGCTATCAATCGCCGTGCCACCCGGTCCGATCCGGCAAAATCGCTGCCGATTGGATTGTTTGATTGAATTTCGGAACGTTCCCGTGTCGCAATGGCGTGCCGGCCGATGTCAGATTGACAGGTTGAAGCGACAAATTCCGTCACCTTGACCGATGGTTCGGGGCGCTGCCTCCGCTACTTTCAATTCGTTAATAGTGTGATAAGATTAGCCAATAGTCGTGAAAACAATTAGTGATTGATTGTTTCATTTTCGTAAATATCTAAACTGCTATTTCTTAAGCAATTATCAAATTGGAGAACATTCATTTATGACGAGTTTGAACATTCCCTCGAATGTAAAAAACGTGGAATTGATCGAGTGGGTGACGAAAGCCGTTGAGCTTTGTAAGCCTGACAGCGTCTACTGGTGCGACGGCTCGAAAGAGGAATATGACCGGCTTTGTGAAGAAATGGTCGCAAGCGGCACTTTCATCCGTTTGAATGAGGCAAAGCGGCCGAATTCATTTCTTGCGCGCTCGCATCCGTCGGACGTCGCCCGGGTCGAGGATCGGACTTATATTTGTTCGATCAGCAAAAGCGATGCCGGTCCGACCAACAACTGGATGGCGCCGAAAGAGATGAAAACGCTCTTGTCGGCGAAGTTCGACGGCGCGATGCGCGGACGCACGATGTACGTCATCCCGTTCTGCATGGGCCCGATCGGTTCGCCCATTTCGCAGTTCGGCGTACAGATCTCCGACTCGCCGTATGTCGTCGTCAACATGAACATCATGACGCGGATGGGAAACGCCGCACTGGCGGCGCTTGGCGACGGCGATTTCGTTCACTGCCTCCATTCGGTCGGAATGCCGCTGGCGGAAGGACAGGCCGATGTCTCCTGGCCGTGTTCGCCGGATCCGAAGGACAAGTACATCGTTCATTTCCCTGAAGAACGCTCGATCGTTTCGTACGGCTCGGGATACGGCGGCAACGCATTGCTCGGGAAAAAGTGCCTCGCGCTCCGGATCGCATCGACGATCGGTCGCGATGAAGGCTGGCTCGCAGAGCACATGCTGATCGTCGGCGTTGAATCGCCGGATGGGCAAAAGGACTATGTTTGCGCGGCGTTTCCGTCGGCCTGCGGCAAAACCAACTTCGCGATGCTGATCCCGCCCAAGGCGTTCCAGGAAGAAGGCTGGAAGATCACGACGGTCGGCGACGATATCGCCTGGATCAAACCTGACGAAACCGGCAAATTGCGCGCGATCAATCCGGAGAACGGATTTTTCGGAGTGGCGCCGGGAACGAATTACAAAACGAATCCGAACGCGATGGAGTCAATCGTTTCGAATACGATCTTTACGAACGTCGCGCTGACGGATGACGGCGATGTCTGGTGGGAAGGCATGGACGGCGACGCACCGGCTCACGCGATTGACTGGCAAGGCAACGATTGGACGCCCGAAGCCGGAAAACCGGCGGCGCACCCGAACGCCCGATTCACGGCGCCGATCACGCAATGCCCGGTCGTTGACGAAAACTTCAATGACCCGAAAGGCGTTCCGGTTTCGGCATTCATCTTCGGCGGACGCCGGAACTCCGTCGTCCCTCTTGTACTGCAGTCGTTCAACTGGGCTTTCGGCGTTTACATGGCCGCGACAATGGGTTCGGAAATGACCGCCGCCGCATTCGGAAATATCGGCGAAGTCCGCCGCGATCCGTTCGCGATGCTGCCGTTCGCCGGTTATCACATGGGCGACTACTTTTCGCACTGGCTCGACTTCGGCCGTTCGATCCCGGAACCGCCGCGGATCTTCTCGGTCAACTGGTTCCGCAAAAACGCCGAGGGCAAGTTTGCGTGGCCCGGTTACGGCGAGAACATGCGTATCCTGAAGTGGATCGTCGAACGCGCGCGCGGCACCTCGAAAGGCGTCGAAACCCCGCTCGGGTGGCAGCCGAAGTACGACCATATCGATTGGCGCGGGCTCGATTTCTCGCGTGAGGATTTCGAAAACGTGATGAACCTCGACCGCGACATCTGGCTCAAAGAGATCGCGATGCACGACGATTTGTTCTTCAAGCTTTATGATCGTTTGCCGAAGGAAATGGCGTTCATCCGCGAACTTCTGGTTTCGAATCTGTGGCGCCAGCATGACCTCGGTCTGGCGACACCGCGCATCGAACCGCCCGAAAACGAAAAAGCTGCGGCAAAATAGCCGCTTTCGATCGGTAAAACGGCCGGCGGATTTGCTCCGCCGGTCTTTTTTTGCCCGCTAACCTGCGATTTTGCCCGCCAAATTACGCGAAAAGCGCGAAAACGGGTTATTCACGCTCGAATGTTCATTTGCGAAGATTGAGTTTTCGATTCAAATAGGTTCGCGTGCAGGGCGAAAACTGATTTCGCGTTTTTCGCGTCTTTCGCGGGAGCAATCGGAAACCCCGATGTCGGGTTTGGGATATCGGATCGATTCTTGTAAATTCTCGTATTGGTTCCCAAAAAAACGATGAACAAAAAAGCGCTTCGCCAGAAAAAGAAGAAATTGAGGCAATCGGTCGATCGTGAATGGATCGGCTATCACGTTTACCGTTCGACGAACCAATCATTGCCGTTTGCGCTTTGGGAACGGCTCACCGACGAGCCGATCCCCGACGGTGAATTCGACGATCCGGCCGCCGGAGTCGGAATCCGTTATTTCTATCGGCTGACCCGCGTCGATTCGACGGGCCGCGAATCGTCGCCGATCGCGCCGCAGGTTTCATACACCGATCACGCCGGAAACAAGTTTTCGCAAAATCCGCTCCAGAATTTCGCCGGCTACAATATTTACCGGTCCGCCGACGAAACCGTTCCGCTCGATCAATGGGAGCGGCGAAACGCCGAACCGCTGAAATCGCCCGAATTCAAAGACGAAGGCGTCGCCTCCGGCGAAGTCTTCTTCTACTACGTGCGCGCCGTCGACTCAAACGGAATCGAAAGCGCCCCGGGAGAGATCATGAGAGTGATCAGAGCGTCATCGGGATTTTGGATTTTGGATTTGTGATTTTGGATTTTGGATCAATGTAGTCTGCATAGGGGTTCGTTCTTGCTTCCAAGCCGCGTTATCTCGAAAGATTTTCGTTGACTCTTCCGGCTGGGATTCGGTACTATCGGAATCAGGAGGTGATAGATTATGAATCAAAGTTCAATCGAAACACCGCCGGACAATTCGCGCCGGTAAAACCGGCGGAGTGATCCGATTGGTATCATAAAAGCGGATCGGCCCGAAGGTCGGGTCAGATGTCAACGAA
>JBGASE010000287.1:0-2578 GCA_044229875.1 Pyrinomonadaceae bacterium
GAATACTTAAATGACAGAATTCTTTCTAAAACTCACAACGGAGACACTCACAAATGGAAGACATCGTTTTGAAGGACGAATGCTATCGCATTCTTGGTGCTTGCTTTGAAGTATACAAACGGAAGGGTTGCGGCTTTACTGAACCAGTTTATCAGGAGTGTTTGAGCATCGAATTCGAATTGCGGGGTATCCCGTTCGTGCGCGAACCGATCCTTGAACTGGAATATCGCGGACGAGTTCTTAATCAGATTTTTCGACCCGATTTCATTTGTTACGATGAGGTTATTGTGGAACTGAAGTCGCTTCGGGACTTGATCGATGCCAACAAGGCCCAAACTCTGAACTACCTGAGTGCGACAGATCTCGAACTGGCGCTCTTGGTCAATTTCGGACATTATCCGAAACTGGAATACAAACGGATCGCCAACACGGCCACCAAACGGCGTCGGCCGTCAACGTTTTTGTCAGGCGATAAATGAGAGAGTTGTCTTTTTTTCGCGTATTTCGCGTGTTTCGCGGGAAAGAAAATCGATGCATAAACACAAACCGTCACTGATCGAATCCATCGCCGAGAAACTCGGCCTGATCGAAAATCTCCACGTCGACGGACCGGAATATCTTCCGCGTCTGAATGAACCCGGCGAGCTTTCAAACTATCCACCGCCCGAAAAATGGGATGATTGGACCGAGTACGAGGCGACGAGCGGTCACAAGCGCGAGCAGCGCAATTACATCATCGTGCCGACGACCTGTTTCAACTGCGAGGCCGGCTGCGGACTTTTGTCGTATATCGAAAAGGACTCGATGAAGATCCGCAAGTTTGAGGGAAACCCGTACCATCCAGGCTCGCGTGGGCGCAACTGCGCCAAAGGCCCGGCAACGATCAACCAGATCAACGACGTCGAACGGATTCTTTACCCGATGAAGCGTACCGGAAAGCGCGGCGATGGTGGCTGGGAACGCGTCACTTGGGACGAGGCGCTCGACGACATCGCGGGCAAGATCCGCAAGGCGCTTCAGGAAGACGCCCGGAACGAGGTCGTATATCACGTCGGACGGCCCGGACACGAAGGCTTCATGGACCGGATCCTCCAGTCGTGGGGTGTTGACGGGCACAACTCGCATACGAATATCTGCTCCGCGGGCGCGCGGCTCGGGTATGCGCTTTGGAGCGGTTACGACCGGCCATCGCCCGATCACGCCAATGCGCAGTTTATCCTGCTCATCTCATCGCATCTTGAAGCGGGTCATTATTTCAATCCGCACGCGCAGCGGATCATCGAAGGTCTGATGAACGGCGCGAAAATGGCGGTCATGGATCCGAGGTTGTCGAATACGGCCTCGATGGCCGATTACTGGATGCCGACGCATCCCGGCAGCGAGGCCGCAGTCCTGCTCGCAATGGCCAAGATCATCCTCGACGAAGGCCTCTATAACCGCGAATACATCGAAAACTGGGTCAACTGGCGGGAAAGCCTCGCGGAACTCCGCGCCGGTCAGTACCACCCGCGTGAGCGGGTGGGCAAACGTGTCGATTCGGGAAATGATCTCACGTTCGACGATTTTATCGACGCGCTCAAGGATCTCTACAAGGACTACACCCCGGAATTCGCCGAACAGGAGTCAGGCGTACCGGCGGCGACGGTCCGCGAGGTCGCGATCAAGGCCGGGCAGGCCGGTTCACGGCTTGCGACGCATAACTGGCGCGCGGCCGGGGCCGGTAATCTCGGCGGCTGGGCCGTCGCCCGGTGTCTTCATTTCCTGAATGTCCTGACCGGATCGGTCGGAACCGTCGGCGGAACTTCGCCGTCGGCTTGGGGCAAATTCAAGCCCGCCGGATTTTCAAAGCCGCCGGCGCAGAAGTTCTGGAACGAACTTCATTTCCCGAACGAGTACCCGCTTGCGCATTACGAAATGAGCTTTCTGTTGCCGCATTTTCTGAAAGAAGGCCACGGCAAGCTTCAGGCGTATTTTACCCGCGTCTTCAATCCGGTTTGGACCTATCCCGACGGTTTCACGTGGATCGAAGCGCTCTCCGACGAATCGAAGATCGGTCTTCACGCCGCGCTGACGCCGACGTGGAACGAAACCGCGTATTTCGCCGACTATGTCCTGCCGATGGGCCATTCCGGCGAACGGCACGATCTGACGAGCTACGAGACGCACTCCGGGATGTGGATCTCGTTCCGGCAGCCGGTTCTGCGCGAAGCGATGCGCCGCAGCGGAAAGCCGGTCGAATACACCTACGAGGCGAACGTCGGCGAGGTCTGGGAAGAGGACGAGTTCTGGATCGAATTGTCATGGCGCATTGATCCTGACGGCAGTCTCGGCATCCGGCAGCATTTCATGTCGCCGTATCGCCCGGGCGAGAAGATCTCGATCGACGAATACTATCAATACATCTTCGAGCATACGAAGGGTTTGCCCGAAAAGGCGGCGGAAGAAGGGCTCGACGCGCTCGGCTACATGCGCAAATACGGCGCGTTCGAGGTCGAGCAGTCCGTTTACAACCAAAATCTGAATCCGGTTCCGGCGGCCGATCTTGAAGGCTCGACGGTTGATGACGCGACCGGCGAAG
>JBGASE010000005.1:0-63949 GCA_044229875.1 Pyrinomonadaceae bacterium
CGAAATAAACAGCCACGATCATGCCGACGCCCAGCAAAAGCAGCGTCCCCAATACACCGATAAGCCACGACCGATCGCCACTCACCAAAAAGTAAACGAATCCGGCAAAACAGATCGCCATTGCCACCAGCAGGCGGCCAGTCACCGTACGTCGCCAAAAGCCGAACAGCGCTTCACGAAGAACCGCCGAATCATATTCGAGCTTGGCTTGGTATTCCATTAGGTTTCTTGTTTAGCATCGCGTGGACGAACAAACATCCAAATGTGTTGAGGCGAATGCCGCAACGGAGATCGCCGTCCCCGAGGTCCTTTTGGACGGATTTCTCAACTTCCTTCGGGCGAACATAGGAGTCGCGCGTGGAGCGCTTGCCACTCACCAGCGGCGTCTTCCTGCCGCGTATACCATGACTCTGGATACGGCTCGGAATCCCACGCGTGGGCTGTCGTAAACGGTTCGCGGCCAAGAAACGCGTGATATTTGCGCATCGCGTCGATATGGGAGCTCGCCCCGAATACGTGGACGAGGCGCAGGTTCGAAGACAGTGCGCGAGCATCGTCGCCATCGGGGCCGGCGAGGCAGCACATCTCGAGGCCGTTCTCGTCGACCCAAATCTCGTGGACAAGGCTCTTGCTCATCGCGCAAAACGGTTGCTCAACCGACCCAGACTCAGAGACCGGTGATACAGGATGCCTGGATTGTAGGTCCCGGCGTTCTGCCGGATTCGCCGCCTGATATGGTTGGTGTTGTCATGTGACTGTAATACCATCTGACTCTCCGGTGAGATGAAATCTGCCGTCGGGCAACTGCATCTCAATCCTCTCTCGCCGCTCGTCTCTCTCCTCAACAACAATTATCTCTCCATCAATCGGACCGATGCCGACTGCCTTTCCATCGATAGGATATGCATCTGAAGTATCGCGGGCGACGCGCTCCCAACTCTCGGTGGAGAACACGCCACGACCAGTGTGTGAGATGGTTAGCAAAACTTCCCGGTCGCGTCGAATCCCATCGCAACCAAACCGCCGACGTGAAGAAATTTAGAACTTGCCATAGTTTGATACTTGCCGCTTATTACTTGAAACGTTCCGGATAATTCTTCAATATTCAATCTTCGTAATCCCTCTTTGTACAATTCGGTTCAGTGTCAAAACTAAGACCAACGTACCAGTGCCATCGCCGCTTGCTTTTCAACGGTTCACCGGACCAAACAGTTAAATGTATGCCTTCGTAAGAAGTACACGCCCGAAATTGTTCATTTTCACCATCATTGTTTAAGTCTGCGATTGCCACTCCGCTTTTGAGACTGGTAGATTGCGAGTTTCCGACAAAAGCGATGGCGACAGGATTTAGTTCCTGATACTCATCCTCAAAATCATAACTTCCGTCAATGACTTTCAAAGAGTAATAAGAGACTTCACTTAAAACATTATGGTTTTTGCGTCCGCATCTAATAAGCTTTTTCTCAATAACTGAGCTTACCAAGGACTGAGATTCTGGTTCGTCTGCGAATATGGCTGAAATCTTGTCTCCTTCTGCTAAGGTTTTATTCGGAATAATCAAACACATCTCAGTTTTTGAAGTCATTTCTGCGGCACCGACATGAGAAGCAAAACTAAACCCAGATTGCGGCTTTTTATTTGGCGAAGGTGAAGTTTGAGAAGTTTCTTGCGTTGCGGAAGGCTTCGGAAAATCAGCAACAGGTTTTTCTTTCGTTACGTTTGAAGATCCGCTCGAACTACACGATACAGTCAAAGCCAAAAACAATAATATCAGTTTATGCATATCGAATTTTTTCAATAACATTCCGAGTAGTTCTTTGCTCGGTGCGTTATGCGAACGTCAATGTTTGCCGGCAAAAATTGTTCTGCAGCGATTCAGCTCGAAGCGATGATATCGTAGCGACCCAATCTCCGCAATAGATTTTTGTTGCAGAGGATGCCTGTAAAACAGCAGCCAATCCTCCATCAACGTCGATTTCCGGCGACCTATTTCACGCCAAGCCGCGCGAGCGGCGACAGACTTTAGCCGTGGTGCGTAAGCCCACGGATTATGACGGAAAAGGGATTCGGAGCCGCGTCAGCGGCGACACAATCGATTTTGGATTTTGGATTGCCGAGTTTGGATTGATCCACGAAAATCCGATACCGTCTCCGCGATCCAAAATCGACAATCCAAAATCCAAAATCGAAACGTGTTGCCGCTCGCGCGGCTCTGTTGAACCGGCAGGCCGCTCAATTGGCCGGCACGGCGGATAATCTTCTCCATTGAACCCGGAATTGAATTCAGATAAGATCCCATCGTCGAAAGCGCGGAAACTTGCCCGCGAAGATTGGCGGTAATTCCAAACGTTCTCCGAACCATATGTTGTCCTTCGTCGTTCCAGCACACAACGAGGAGCGTTTGCTCGGCGGGACCGTTGATGCGATCCATCAAGCCGCATCGACGACGGGCGAGCCGTACGAAGTGATCGTCGTCGATGACTCTTCAACGGATCGAACCGCATTTGTGGCAGAAAGCTGCAAAGCCAAGGTGGTTAGTGTCGCCCACCGCCAGATCGCGGCTACTCGAAACTCTGGCGCCAAGGCGGCAAGTGGCGATCTGCTCTTCTTTGTGGATGCGGATACCAGGATCAACCCTGAAGTCATCGTCGAGGCAATTGCCGCCGTCCGCGCCGGTGCTGTGGGTGGCGGCGCCGCGATCGAGTTCGATGCGCCGATACCGCTTTACGCTCGTGCCTTGCTGCCAATCATGGCCTTATCATTCCGCCTGGGGCGCTTGGCCGCTGGGTGCTTCATCTTCTGCACCCGCGACGCCTTCGTTGCCGTTGGCGGCTTCGACGAGGCATATTTTGGCGGCGAAGAGGTCATCATCAGCCGAGCCCTCGGTCGCAACGGTCGGTTTGTAATCCTCCGGAGCACCGTCATCACGTCAGGTCGTAAGCTCCGTTGCTACTCCGCCGGTGAACTGATGACTTCAATGTTCCAGCTCGCGCGCGGCGGAACGAAAGCTGTAAAGCGACGCGATGGATTGGAGCTTTGGTACGGAGAGCGCCGCGACGATCCCCCGAAAGATACCTGACCACTCGCTCAAAGGAGGTCATATGTAAGATTGCGAGTGAACGCTCACCGTTAAACGAAAGTAGGTACGAAACGATATGTCTAGTCACGATGGCGATCGACAAGTCTTGGCGGCGATGGCGTCGCACGGGGCAGATTTGACCAAGCCGGCGCACACGATTCACTACTTGTATTTTAAGTCGCTTGATAGAGCAAATGCGGCTGCGAGTGAACTCAAGGCCAATGGGTATGGAGTCGTAAAGGTGCACCGGACTCCGCCCGTCTCGATCTGGGAAAGGCTGTTCGGTCCGAAGTCCTATTCATGCATCGCAGAGACCCGCGCCATTCCGTCGGAATCAGCCGTATTTGAATCGACGGATCGGATGAACGAAATTGCTCTGATGTTTGACGGTGAATACGACGGATGGGAAGCAAGTATCGAAAAATGATCTGTTCTGACTTCAAATGATCGAACAGATTTCCGCGACCTATTTCACGCTAAGCCACGCGAGCGGCGACACGATCGATTTTGGATTGATCGAAATAAATTCGATACCGTCTCCGCGATCCAAACGCTAGTTAATCGTTGCCTCGATCTGGCAAAAAAATGTCTTGAATCAGCCTTTTGATCGAAGCTAACATCGGTCGCCCGCGGCACTCGGTTTGCAATTGAAGATATCGAGAGATGACGTCGGCAATTTGAACGTTTCGGATATAACTGCTGCGGCGGTAGGAACTTACGAAGGATGTGGGATGGATTCGTGAGTTTCATAGGAAACGTTCGCAAGAAAGGAACAAACGGCTGTCGCCGGCCCGCAAGCCGCACAATCGATCTTCGATCACTTCGAACACCAACGCGAACTTGCCGGAAATGCTTCCACGAATTCGTAATTCCGGCGATTCCGAGATTCAAGAGCATTTCAGGCGTCGGCTGAAGCCAGCCCGCCATTCGGGAAAAAACAGCCCGTATTCACAGCACCTAGGTTGGCCTGTCGTCAGCGCTGCGACGCCTGCTTGATAGTCTCCCCGAATCGGAACATAATGCTTTGAATCTGTTGTTCCAAACCCAATTCCAGGAGTTACTTATCGTGCGCAAATCGACTTCGCTTCTCGTCTGCCTGCTCGCTTTCCTGTTATCGTTTCTTCCGATCATCGGTCAAAACCCGGCTCCGACTTCGTTGCCGGTTTCAGCATCGCCGACGCCGGCTGCAACCCCGTCGGCAACGCCGACTCCGGATCCGATTCCGTCATCGCTTTTCTCGGGAATGCGGATCCGTTCGATCGGCCCGGCGGTCACATCCGGCCGCGTCATCGCCTTTGCCGTTGATCCGAACGATCGGTCCAAATATTACGTCGCGGTCGCATCCGGCGGTGTCTGGAAAACCGTCAACAGCGGAACGACGTGGACCAGCGTTTTTGATAATGAAGGCGCGTTCTCGATCGGCGCGATCGCACTTGATCCGAAAAACCCGTCGACAGTCTGGGTCGGAACCGGCGAACGGAACTCACAACGATCCGTGGGCTACGGCGACGGCGTTTATCGTTCGGACGACGGCGGCAAGTCGTGGCGAAACGTCGGACTCAAGACCTCGGAACATATCGGGCGGATTGCCATCGACCCGCGCGATCCAAACGTCGTTTTTGTCGCCGCACAGGGACCGCTTTGGTCGGCCGGAGGCGAACGCGGACTTTACAAAACGACCGACGGCGGCAAGACGTGGAAGGCGGTGATTACGGTAAGCGAACATACCGGCGTGACAGATGTTGTCATCGATCCGTCGAACCCGGACACGATGTACGCCGCCTCTTGGCAGCGTCGGCGACATTTCTACACGTTGATCAACGGCGGACCGGAAAGCGCGATCTGGAAATCGACCGACGGCGGCAACACCTGGAACAAGGTCAGATCCGGACTTCCGCCGGGGGATCTCGGCCGCATCGGACTTTCGATCTCGCCGGCGAACACGAATGTCGTATACGCAACCGTTGAAGCCGGGAGCAACCTCAGCGGAATTTTCCGTTCGAACGATCGCGGCGCGACCTGGGAAAGAACCGGAACACGAATTGCTCAGGGCATGTACTACGGACAGATCGTCGCCGATCCGAAGATCGTCGACCGCGTTTATATTCCCGATGTTTTCCTGCAGGTGTCGGACGACGCCGGTCGGACCCAGCGCAACGCCGGCGAACGCCTGAAACACGTCGATAACCACGCCTTGTGGATCGATCCGAACAACAACGATTATCTTCTTGTCGGCTGCGACGGCGGTGTCTATGAAAGTTTCGACCGCGGCGCGAACTGGCACTTCAAGGCAAATCTCCCGGTCGCGCAATTTTATGACGTGACGACGGACAATTCGGTTCCGTTCTACAACGTTTACGGCGGAACGCAGGACAACAACTCGCTCGGCGGTCCGGCGAAGACGCGCAACACGGCCGGAATCATGAATTCTGACTGGTTTGTCACCAACGGCGGCGATGGATTCAAGGCGCAGGTCGATCCGCTCGATCCGAACATCATTTATGCCGAAAGTCAGAACGGCGGACTCGTCCGATTCGACAAACGTACCGGTGAACGCGTTTCGATCGCGCCGATCGAGGGCGACGGCATCGAATCGCAGCGTTACAACTGGGATTCGCCGTTCATCATCAGCCCGCATTCGAACACCCGAATCTATTTCGCCGGCCACAAGCTCTTCAAGACCGATAATCGCGGCGATGACTGGAAAGCGATAAGTGGTGATCTTTCACGCGGAATCGACCGCAATACGCTGCCCGTGATGGGCAAGGTTTGGGGGCCGGACGCAATCGCGAAGCACCAGTCGACGGCGCTTTGGGGAAACGCCTCGGCGATCGCCGAATCACCGAAAAAACAGGGGCTGATCGTTGTCGGAACGGACGACGGACTGCTCCAGATCACCGAAAACGACGGCGGTTCGTGGCGCAGGATCGACAAGATCGCGGGCATTCCCGAACTTCCCTACGTCACCCGCGTGGCGATGTCGCAGCATGATGTGAACACGATCTACGCAACGTTCAACAATCATCAGAACGGCGACTTCAAACCGTACATCGTAAAGAGCACCGACCTCGGCCGGACATGGACATCGATCGCGTCGAATTTGCCGGAACGCGGTTCCCTATATGGATTTGCCGAAGACCACGTCAATCCGAACCTGCTCTTTGTCGGCACCGAATTCGGCCTGTTTTTCACCACCGACGGCGGCGCGAAATGGACGCAGCTAAAGGCGGGGTTGCCGACGATCGCAATCCGCGACATCGCGATTCAGAAACAGGAGAATGATCTTGTTCTGGCATCTTTCGGACGCGGGATCTTTGTTCTTGACGACTATTCGGCGCTCCGCCAGATCTCGAAAGAATCGGTCAAACAACAGTCGGTGCTTTTCCCTGTCAAAGACGCACTGATGTTCGTCCGTTCGAACGCGCCGTTTTCAGGATTTCTCGGCGCATCATTCTTTACCGCGCCGAATCCGCCGTATGGTGCAACCTTCACATATTTCATGAAGGATGCGCCGAAAACGCTAAGACAGAAAAGACAAGAGGCCGAACGCGAAGCCGAGCGCAGGAAACAACCGTTCAGATACCCGTCGATCGCCGAACTGCGGGCGGAAAACGAAGAGGAACCTCCGGCGCTTCTGTTTACCGTTACCGATTCGGACGGAAGGATCGTCAGACGCCTCAGCGCGCCGGCACTTCCGGGTGTCAATCGCGTTGTTTGGGATATGCGTTACGTCGCCCCGGCGATCGGTGCGCAGCCGCCGGCGTCGGCCGATTTACCCGAAGGCTTTTCGTTCACGCCGCAAGGACCGCTTGTCATGCCCGGCAAATACAATGTTTCGATGGCACTCCGAGCAAACGGAACGGTTACGGCGCTGCCCGGTTCGCAATCGTTCAACATCGTCGTCGAAGGACGCGAGCGGATGACGCCAGACGAGATCAAGGCGCTGTCCGCCTTCCAGAAAAAGGTATTTGAGACGCAGCGCGCGGTGAGCGGCGCATCAGATGCGGCGGCGGCGGCAAGAACCCGTATCGCGCTCTTAAAACGTGCCGCGCAGGAAGCTCCGGTTGAAAACGCGCGGTTGATCGAGACGTCAAATTCGCTGAACGCGGAAGTGGATTCGATTCTTCACGCGCTTCGCGGAAGTCGGCCGGAAACTGAGATTCCGCCGCCTTCGATCGCGGGCCGGATCGGCAATGTCGCTGGAACGATCCGACTTTCAACGACCCGCCCGACGCAAACGCAGTCCGATCAACTTGCGTTGGTCGAATCGCTTTTCAACCCGGTGCTCGCGAGACTGAAAAAGCTGGTCGAAACGGACATCCCTGCGTTTGAAAAGCAGCTCGAAACTGCCGGAGCGCCGATTACGCCGGGAAGGTTGCCGTAGGAATCAGACGTCAGCTGTCAGACGTCAGCTGTCAGACGTCAAAGATCAAAGATCAAAGATCAAAGATCAGACATCTGTCTAACCCCTGAGATCTGACTTCTGAGATCTGACTTCTGATATCTGAAGTCTGACGTCTGAAGTCTGAAGTCTGACATTCAACTCACGCTCGCCAGTCTTTGTTTTCGATGATCTGGATGTAGTTGCTGCGTTCGTAGGCGGTCGGATCCGGGACATGCTGCTGACTCATCAGCCCCTTGAAAGACTCGATGCTCGGAAACTGCTGATCTAGCATGTACAGATCGAGATCCGCCAGAATCTCTTTGATCCACGAAATTCCGTGCTTGAGCAGTGCGGAGGCGACCATTCCGGCGTCGGCTCCGGCCAGGATGTACTTGATCAATTCGCGTGCACCGTGGACGCCGGTCGTTGCCGCGAGCGATGCCGGAACACGGCCGTAAAGAACGGCGATCCAGAGAAGCGGAAGCCTGATTTCGGCCGGGACGCTGAGATTCAGGTTTGGCACTACGGCCAGTTCGTTGATGTCGAAATCGGGCTGGTAAAATCGGTTGAAAAACACGAGCCCGTCGGCGCCGGCGTCTGAAAATCGCTTCGCGATGTTTCCGACGGACGAAAAAAACGGATTGAGTTTCATCGCGATAGGGATCGTGACCGCCGCGCGAACCATCTGCAGAATGTCGATATAGCGGCTTTCAACCTCTTCCGACGTCAACCGGATGTCCGCCGGGATAAAATAGACGTTGATCTCGAGCGCATCCGCACCCGCCTCCTCAACTTCACGCGCATATTCGATCCAGCCTTCGGGCGTGACGCCGTTCAGACTTGCGATGATCGGTATGTCGACCCGGTTCTTTGCGGCATTGATCAACTCCAGATAACCGGCCGTGCCGGTCGGATATTCGTCCAGATCCGGAAAGAAGTCCGAAGATTCGGCAAACGAGCTCGACGCCGTCCGGTAGACACGTTCAAAGTTTGCGGCCTCGGCGCGGATCTGCTCCTCAAAAAGCGAAAACAATACGACCGCGCCGGCCCCTGCGTCTTCCATCGCAACAATGTTGTCGAGCTTTTGCGACAACGGATTTGCAGACACGATCAGCGGCGAGCGCAAGCTCAATCCCATGTAAGTTGTTGATAGATCAGACATTTCGATTTTGGATTTTCGAATTCGGATTTCGGATTATGCATGTTCTAACGACAAATCAGACGCGCCAAACGCAATCCGAAATCCGAAATCCCAATTCCAAATTTAGAAAGTTGGTTGGAATTGGCTTGCGCCGAATCCGGCCATCTCTTCATAAGTTTTCCAGCGAAGATCGACAATTTCCTGCGCAAGATTCATCAATCGTTCCGCTTCGGCCGGCGCGGTTTGCGTCAGCACTTTGTAACGAAGCTCGTTGTATGCATAATCGCGCAGCGCGATCGTCGGTTTCGGTGAATCGAGCACGAACGGATTCCGATCGGCTTTTCGAAGCACCGGATTGTATCGGATGAGCGGAAAATAACCGCTCGAAACCGCGAGCTTCTGTTGATTCAGCCCCTTTTCCATGTCGATGCCGTGCGCGATGCAATGGCTGTACGCAAGCACCAGCGACGGCCCGTCGTAGGCCTCAGCTTCGCGCAGCGCGAGCAGCGTTTGTTGCGGATTTGCGCCCATTGCAACCTGCGCGACGTAGACGTTTCCGTATGAGATCGCCTGCAGCGCAAGATCTTTCTTGCCGACGCGCTTGCCGGCCGCCGCGAACTTCGCCGAGGCCGCCGTAGGCGTCGCCTTCGACATCTGTCCGCCGGTGTTTGAATAAACCTCGGTGTCGAGCACCAAAACGTTGATGTTGCGGCCCGTCGCCAGCGCGTGATCGAGTCCGCCGGCGCCAATGTCGTATGCCCAACCGTCGCCGCCGATCAGCCAGACGCTTCGCCGGACAAGCTGGTCCGCGACCGAAAGCAGAAGCTTTGCGTCGGACGAATCAAGTTCAGCAATCCGTTGCTTGAGAATCGCGACGCGCCGGCGCTGAGCCTCGATCTCGCTTTCAAGAACCTGAGGCGCGTTCATTAGATCGTCGGCCAAACCTTCCGGAAGCAACGGCCGCAAACGGCCAAGAAGCTGGTGCGCGGTCTGGGTTTGCTTGTCGGTCGTCAGACGCATCCCGAGCCCGAACTCGGCATTGTCCTCAAACAACGAGTTTGACCACGCCGGCCCCTGGCCTTTCGAATTCGATGTCCATGGCGTCGTCGGCAGATTTCCGCCGTAGATCGACGAACATCCGGTTGCATTCGCAACGATCAGACGATCCCCGAAAAGCTGCGTCAAAACCTTGATATACGGGGTCTCGCCACATCCGGCGCAAGCGCCCGAAAATTCAAAGTACGGTTCGAGAAACTGCACGCCGTGAACGGTCGAGTAGTTGACCGATGGCTTATCGTTGATCGGCAATTGTTCAAAATAGGCGATTTTGTCACGTTCCGATTCCAGCGCGGCCGGTTTGTCTGCAAGATTGATCGCCCGCTTTTTTGGATCGGCGCGATCGACAACCGGACACACTTCATGACACAGATTGCAGCCGGTGCAATCTTCAAGGTAAACCTCAAGCGTGTAACGCGTCTCCGGAAATCCACGGGCGTTGATCGGCGCCGACCTGAAACCGTCCGGCGCGCTTTTGAGATGATCGCGATGATAATATTTTGCCCGAATGACGCTGTGCGGACAGATAAACCCACAGTTTCCGCATTGAATGCAGGCATCGGGTTCCCAAACCGCGATCCGGTCCGAGACGTTGCGTTTTTCCCACTTCGCCGTCCCGTTCGGATACGTGCCGTCGACCGGCATCAGACTCACCGGAATCTGATCGCCGCGTCCCTCGATCATCATCCGCGTCACATCTTTGACAAATTGCGGCGCGCGCTCAGGAATCAGCACCGGAAGTTCGCGGCGCGACGTAACTGTTTGTGGAACAATAACTTCGAAAAGGTTCTCAAGAGTCTGATCGACCGCGACAAAGTTCTTTTCGATCACTGCCCGGCCTTTTTTGAAATACGTTTTTTCGATTGCATGTTTGATCTCGGCAATCGCCTCATCGGGCGGCAGAACGCCGGAAAGTTCGAAAAAGCAGGTTTGCATTATCGTGTTGATGCGTCCGGCCATGCCGGTTTTTCGGGCGACCTCTGTTGCGTCGATGACGAAAAGTTTTATCCGTTTCTCGACGATCTGTTGCTGAACCCGTTTCGGCAAACGATCCCAAACCTCGTCTTTGCCGAACGGCGAGTTGAGCAGAAACGTCGCGCCGTGTTTGGCGAACCCGAGCATTTCTTCCTTGTCAACGAAATTGAACTGATGGCACGCAATGAAGTCTGCTTCTTCAATTAGATACGGCGCCCGGATCGGGTGCTTGCCGAAGCGCAGGTGCGAAACCGTCTTGGCTCCCGATTTTTTTGAGTCATAAACGAAATATCCTTGCGCAAAAAGATCCGTATTTTCGCCGATGATCTTGATCGAATTCTTGTTGGCGCCGACCGTTCCGTCCGCGCCGAGCCCGAAAAACAGCGCCTGCGTCCACTCGGATTCGTCGAGCTTGAATTGAGGATCAAACGCCAGACTCGTGTTCGAAACATCGTCGATGATCCCGACCGTGAAATGGTTTTTCGGTTCATCTGCGGCGAGATTATCGTAAACGGACTTGACCATCGCCGGCGTGAATTCCTTTGAAGACAGCCCGTACCGCCCGCCGACAACCCGCGGCATCGCCGGGATCTTGCCCGCCGAAAGCGCTTCCATCAACGTCACCAATACGTCCTGATACAATGGCTCGCCGGTCGCCCCGGATTCCTTCGTCCGATCGAGAACGGCGATCTTCTGCACGGTTGCCGGGATCGCAGCGATGAAATCCTCTTTCGGAAACGGACGGAAAAGTGAGATCTGGATGACTCCGGTCCGCTCGCCGTCGCGGGCCAAAAACTCAGCCGTTTCGGAAGCGGTCTCGACACCCGAACCCATGATCACGATAACGCGCTCGGCATCGGCGGATCCAAAGTATCTGACCGGCGAATAACTTCGTCCGGTGAGCGCGGCGAACTTCCTCATTTCATCGCGAACAATTCCCGGAACCGCTGCATAAAATGGGTTTACGGTCTCACGTCCCTGAAAATATACGTCCGGATTCTGGGCCGTTCCGCGAATGAACGGGCGATCGGGGTTAAGTCCGCGCGATCGATGCGCGATCACCAGATCGTCATCGATCATCGCCCGGATCTGCTCGTCGGAAAGAAAACTGATCTTGTTGACCTCGTGCGAAGTTCTGAAGCCGTCAAAGAAATGCACGAACGGAATCCGCGCCCTTAGCGTCGCCGCCTGCGCGATCAGCGCCAGATCGTGAGCTTCCTGGACGCTCGCCGACGAAAGCATTGCGAATCCGGTCGTCCGCGCCGCCATCACGTCCTGATGATCGCCAAAGATCGACAGCGCCTGAGCCGCCAGCGAACGCGCCGCGACATGGAAAACCGCCGATGTCAGTTCGCCGGCGATCTTGTACATATTCGGCAACATCAGCATCAAACCCTGCGACGCGGTAAACGTGGTCGTCAGCGCTCCGGTCTGAAGCGCACCGTGAACCGTCCCGGCGGCACCGCCCTCGCTCTGCATCTCGATCACTTCCGGGACGTTGCCCCAAATGTTGCGGATGTCTTTTGCCGACCACTCATCCGCAAACTCCGCCATCGCCGACGACGGCGTGATCGGATAGATCGCACAAACTTCATTGACGCGATAAGCGACATAAACCGCCGCTTCATTACCGTCGAGCGTCACGACGTTTTGATTTCCCATGATCTATTCTCACTGCAGACTTCAGACTTCAGACGTCAGTCGTCAGATTTCAATCCGCGATCATCGAACTAATGTCTGATTTCAATTTCACGTTGTTCCTCTGGTGTCTGACGTCTGACATCTGACGTCTGCTCTTCCACCATATCAATCGCGTGGCACGGGCACTGTTCGAAACATGTTCCGCAACCGGTGCAGAGGTTGTAATTGAACTTGTAGCGTTTGCCTTTGCCGAGCTTGATGATCGCGTCTTCGGGGCACGCGCCGAAACAGCCGTCGCACTCGAAGCAATTGCCGCACGAAAGACAGCGTTGCGCTTCGTAGCGGGCTTCGTCCGAAGTGTATCCGGCGACAATCTCATCAAAGCTCGCTGCCGCCTCGTCAGGGCCGAGATGCGGTTGCGGCTTTGGCGGAGCAATCGTCCGATACCAGACATGAAGCCGATCGATCTGGACCAGCGGATTGCTCGGCGACTTTTGAAACGATGTTCCCCGAAGCCACGCGTCGATGTTGCGGGCCGCTTTCTTGCCATGGCCCGTTGCGATCGTCACCGTCCGTTCGCTCGGAACCATGTCGCCGCCGGCGAAAATGCCGTCGGCACCGGTCATCATGTTTTCGTCAACAACGACCGTACCGTCTGGTTTGAAATCGATCCCGTCGATCGATTTGAGAAAGTCGGTTTCGGTGTCCTGGCCCAACGCGAGGATCACTGAGTCAGCTTCGAGCGTTTCGAACTCGCCGGTCGGTACCGGCCGGCCATCGACGATATTCATCTTTTCGACGGTCATCGAGGTTGATTCGAAGTTCTTGATCGTCCGCAGCCAATGGATCTTGATCCCTTCGCTCAACGCTTCATCGGCCTCAAAATCATGCGCCGGCATGTGCTCACGATCCCGCCGATAGATGATCAGCGCCTCTTCCGCGCCGAGCCGTTTCGCGGTCCGGGCTGCGTCCATCGCCGTGTTTCCTCCACCGTAGATCGCAACCCGACGGCCGATCTTCGGTTCAATTCCGAGCTCAACGTCTTTCAAAAACGACACCGCATCAAGGATTTTTCCCGCATCGCGCGCCGGAATCGTCGTCTTTTTGCCGATATGCGCGCCGATCGCGATAAAGACCGCGTCAAATCCGCCGGCACTTTTTTCGGCGATCACGTCCGTCACTTTGTAGTTGAGCCTGATCTCGACACCGAGATCCGCGATCCGTTTGATCTCAGCCTGCAAAACGTTTCGCGGAAGCCGATAGGCCGGAATCCCGAAGTTCATCATCCCGCCGGCGATCGGTCCGGCTTCGTAGATGCTTACCGAATGACCGAGCCGCGCCAGATGATATGCGGCGGAAAGCCCGCTCGGGCCCGCACCGATGACGAGCACGCGTTTGTTTGTCAGACGCTTCGGTTTTGCAAAACTCCAGCCTTCCGTGATTGCCAAATCGCCGAGAAAGCGTTCGACGGCATGAATGCTCACCGAACTGTCGAGTTCGGCTCGGTTGCACGCCGTTTCACACGGGTGATAGCAAACACGGCCATGAACCGCCGGCATCGGATTTTCCTCGGTCAATCGCGACCACGCCTCGAAAAACTCGCCGGACTGCGCATGATCCAGCCAAGATTGAATGTTCTCGCCGGCCGGGCAGGCATTGTTGCAGGGCGGAAGAAAATCAACATAAACCGGCTTTCTTGTTCGTGTCGGCCCTGTGCCGGTTGAATGTTCTTTGAGATCGGTAACGGTCGTCAGGTCTGTTTTCAGGAAAGTCATTTCATCGTACCAGCCTTGAAGGGGTATTTTAGGAAACCGGCGTGCGTCCGGTCTGTGATAACTGTCACGATTCGGTGTGACTTTTCCCCATGCCGGAATCTTCGTGATACCGACTGACGTGTTTCTGCGCGTATCGATTCAAGGAGTGATGAAACCGGTTAACGACGACCGGCGAACAATAAACACATATGCAAAACGAACATCAATTGGAAACGACCCCCGGACCCCGAAGGCGTTACTTCGACCGACGAACTTGCGGCCCGTACCGAAACAAACTCGCCTGCTCTTTACCGTATTCTCCGAAGTCTGGCGTCAAACGGAATTTTCCGTGAAACCGAAGCGCGAAATTTCGAGCTGACCCCGCTGGCTGATGCGTTACGCACCGGAGTTTCGAATTCGATGCGGAACGCCGCGATCTTCATGGGTGAATCGTGGCATTGGGCCGTCTGGGGCGACATGCTTCACAGCGTCAAAACCGGAAAGCCGGCGTGGGCCAAGATTCTGAGCGAAGACGTTTTTGATTACTTCAACCAGAACCCCGAGGCCGGCGAGATTTTCAATAACGCAATGTCCGACATGTCAAAGGGAACGGCGATGCCGGTTGTCGAGGCCTACGATTTTTCGGGTTTTGAAACCATCGCCGATATTGCCGGCGGCCACGGGTTCCTGCTCGCGCAGATCCTTCGGTCAACCCCCGCGATTAAAGGACTCCTTTTCGATGTTCCGGCGGTCATCGCAGGTGCCGGCGGATTCTTCCGGGAAGCAGGCGTTGAGGATCGGGCCGAGACGGTTTCGGGTGACTTTTTCGAAGCTGTGCCCGCTGCAGATGCCTATATCATGAAGCACATCATTCACGATTGGGACGATGAAAGCGCGCTGCGTATTCTTGCGTCGATCAGGCGCGCGATGATCGGCGACGGTAGATTGCTGGTAGTCGAAACCGTGGTCCCTGAAGGAAACGGACCTGATTACAGCAAACTGCTCGACCTTGAAATGCTGGTTTCGCCGGGCGGTCTCGAGCGGACCGAAGCCGAATTCCGCTCACTTTTCGAACGTGCCGGCTTCAGCCTGACCCGCATTATCCCGACGCGCTCTCCGATGTTCATTATCGAAGGCCGCCCGGTTTAGCGTCGGCAAGGCTCGATGCGTCCGCGTTCGCGTGTGGTAACTGTCAGCGAACGCGGGCGATCGTTTCTTCAATGCGGGCGATAAATCGGGATCGAAACACTGAAGTCAATTTTGACTTTGGAAAAACCAAACATGACAATTGAAACATGCTCCGGGATTCATACGGCAGGGAAATACGCGATCTGCGGGTCAGTCTGACCGACCGCTGTAATTTTCGTTGCTTTTATTGTCTTCCGAATGCAAAGCCAACTCTGATCCATAAATCGAACATCCTCACGTTTGAGGAGTTAACCGAGATCTGTTCGATCTTTGTCGAACTCGGGATCAACAAGATCAGACTCACCGGTGGCGAGCCGCTTTTGCGAAAAAACGCGGTGACGCTGGTCGCGGGCCTTGACCAATTGCGCCAGGATACGCCCGAAAGACCGTTTGATCTTGCGTTGACGACAAACGGCTACCTCTTTCCGCAGGTTGCCGGTGACCTCAAGGCGGCCGGGCTTGATCGGGTCACGCTGTCGCTCGACAGCCTTAAGCCGGAACGGTTTGAGAAGATCACCGAAGTTGATGCGCTCGACAAGGTTTACGAATCGATCGCTGCCGCCAAACGAGTCGGTCTCGAGCCGGTGAAGATCAACGCCGTTATCGTTCGCGGTTGGAATGATGACGAAATTGTCGATTTTGCCCGTTTCGCGAGAGAGTTCGATGTTTCGGTCCGGTTTATCGAATTCATGCCGCTTGACTCCGATAATGATTGGAAACGCGAACAGGTCGTCTCCGGAAAAGAGATCTTTGCCGGTATTGATGCCGTTTTTCCGATCGAACTCGTCCAAGCGACGCGCGGTAGCGGAACTTCGTGGAAGTACCGATTCAAAGACGGGGCGCCGGGCGAGATCGGGATCATCGCGCCGGTCACCGAGATGTTTTGCGGTGCCTGCTCGCGGATCCGTCTGACGGCCGACGGCCAGATTCGGACATGTCTTTTCTCACGCGTCGAATACGATCTGCGTGACGAACTCCGTCGCGGTGCGTCGCGCGGCGAATTGATCGACTTCATCCGCGACGCGGTCAACAAGAAAGAGCCCCGCCATTACATCAACGACCCTGAATTTGCACCGGCCTCAAGGTCGATGAGTTTTATCGGAGGTTGATCCGGTTGTTGCAACGTCCGATTCCGCCGATCGACTTTCTCAATCCGCGCAGCATCGCGGTTTTCGTCTGCATCCTTCAGGGGGCAATTTTCGCGGCGTTGCTGTTTCGACGATGGTCTCGGACACGGAAATCATCCGATTATTGGCTCGCAGTCCTCTTGTTGGTTCTGATCTCAAGCCTGATCACGCCGTTCATCGGATTCGCGAACGTTTACGACAACAATCAGTGGCTGACTTACTTTCCGTTCACGATCGCGTACAGTTACGGCGCTTTGGTTTGGCTCTACACGGCGAATCTGCTCGATCCGAAGCGCCGGTTTGAAGCCCGCGATCTGCTGTTGTTCGTTCCCTCGTTGATTTATGTCGCGATCCGGTTGGCACTGTTTGCACAGAGCCTTGAGTGGAAGGATTGGTTCGGAGAAACCTCCGGCAGAGCTTTCAGTGCCTTCATCTTTGTCACCGAACTTGTTTGGAATCTCACATTTCTGACATTTTCGATCCTGCTCTACCGTCGTTACCGAAGATGGCTCGACGAGAATTACTCGGATACCGAAAAAATGAAGTTCGATTGGCTTCGAAACTTCCTCTACTTTTTCGCCGCCGTCATCGCGCTCGGGGCCGCGTTCGATTTTGTCAACAGTTTCGTCGTCCGGCTCTCATACATCCAATTTTTCTACTTCGAGATCGTCCTTGCGCTGGCTACCTACGCGCTGGCCATCGCCGGATATCTGCGATCCGAGCCGATCGGCATCGACTTCGAATCGGTGCATAAGGCGGAAGACGTGCCGGGACGCCAGAAGCTTATGAATGCCGATGAGCTCGATCGGCACAAAGTCCGGTTGATAGAACTGATTCGATCCGATCGGCCTTATCTCGATCCGCAATTGACGCTCGGCGATCTTGCGAAATCCTTGGGTGTCAACGGCGCGGTTCTTTCGTTTGTCATCAACAACGGCTTCGGAAAAAACTTCAACGACTTCATCAATGAGTTCCGGATCGACGACGTCAAGAGCCGGATCACCGAGCGACCGTCCGATTCGTTGCTCGCGATCGCTTTCGATTGCGGGTTCAACTCGAAAGCAACGTTCAACCGGGCTTTTCGCAAATTCACCGGCTCGACGCCGAAGCAGTTTCAGTCAAAGTAGATTCAAATCACAAGATTTCGTCTCAAATCGTCACAAATCCGCGCCAAATCATAATCTGAGGCGAACGACTCCGATTCGTTTCGTAGTCTGTGACTGTTCCACGGAACAGATCAAAACATGGAGTAGCTATGAAACATCTATTATCCGCAACCTTGAAGTTGCTGATCACGATCACGATTTTCGGCGCCGTTGCCGTTTTGGCGCAATCGACGACCTATTTCCGGGCGATTGAGGGAAAGTGGGAAGGAACGCTCGAATATCTTGACTACACGTCCGGCAAACGCGTCACGATGAAAGCGATTGTCACTGTTGTTCCGGCCGCCGACGGAAATTCGGCGACCGTTTCGACCATCTACGACGACTTCGGAAAAATCTATAGATCGAAAGGAGTTGAATCGATCGATCAGACTGCCGCGAAGTTCAACGACGACGGGATCATTTTTGACATTGACTCAACCGCTCCCGGAAAACTCGTTCTGCTCGGCAAATCGCTTGACGGCAACACGGTCGAACCGACCCGGAAAACAATCGAATTCGATCGCGACAATCTGGTGATCCTCAAAGAAACGCGCTCGCCATGGCGATTCCGAAACTCGTACACGCTGCGCCGCGTTCCGCCGCCGCCGCCGACCGTCATGCTCTCGGTCGACAAAATGAAACAGGATCTGGCACTGTTCGAAAAGGCGCTGACGGCGATCCATCCGGGCGTTTACCGGTATCTGACGCCGGACAGGCTGCGTGCCGAAATCGCGGCAGAGAGCGATCGGATTTCGGCTCCGATGCCGGAAACCGAGTTCTTTATCGTGGTTTCCCGCCTCGCGTCGCTTCTCAAATGTGGCCATACCTACACCAACTTCTACAATCAGGATGAAAAGCTCAGGAATCGGTTCTTCGCCGGCCGTTCGGTGCTGCCGTTCTATTTTGACGTCGTCGACGGCCGGTTCATCGTCACCGCAAACGCGTCGTCGAAGGAATTGCCGATCGGAAGCGAGATCCTGCGCATCAACGGCATCGCCGTCAAAGAAATCATCAACAAGCTTCTGACCGTGACAAAGGCGGACGGGACATCGACGCTCGGGCATCGGATCGACTCAATCTCGCTCAGACGCGAGGAAGCTGAATCGCAGGCGTTGTTCGACTGGTACTTTCCGCTTTTCTTCCCGATCAAAGATGAAATTTTTGATATCGAAGCAGTCTCGTTCACGACCCGGAAGCCCTCCAAGTTCAGCATTCTCGCAATGACAAGGACCGAACGGACGACGGAAATGGCGAAACGCCTGGGGCCGACTCCGACGTATGACGACGGATGGAAGTACGAACTGCGGCCGGACGGTATCGCGTATCTCCGGATCGGGAATTCAATCACGTGGCGCCTGAAGCGAGTTCGGTTCCGCGAATTTCTCGCCGAGGCGTTCGCCGATATGCGGTCAAAGGGCGCCGACAAACTGATCGTCGACGTCCGCGGAAACGGCGGCGGAAGCATGGATCCGGGTTTTGAACTGGCGAGATACCTGGCGCCTCGGAAGCTCGGAAAATATGCCGAAAGCCGAAGACTCGTCCGCAACGTCGCGCCGCAGACGGATCTCGATCCGTTTCTCGACACTTACAGCGACGAACTCAAGGTGACGATCAGGACGGGCGTACCATCGGTTGCATATCGCCCAGTTACAGGCGGCTTTTACGAAATCGTCGGACGCGAGAGCTACCCGGAAGTTGAGCCGTACCCAAACCGCTTCACTGGCCGGACCGTGGTCATCTCTGACGCGTCAAACGCGTCGGCGACATACCAGATGCTCGAATTCATTCAGTCAAACAAGCTGGCGACGATCGTCGGACAAACGACGGGCGGCAACCGTCAGGGAATCAACGGCGGCAACTATTTTTTCCTTCGACTTCCGAATTCGAGCATTGAGGTCGACATTCCGGTCTTTTTTCAGTCGCCGACGAGACCGGCGCCTGACGTCCCCGTCATTCCTGAAGTCATCGTCAACCGTCGTCCGGAGGACATCGGCAACAAGCTCGACCGTGAGCTCGAAGCGGCCGTTGGCGTCCTCACCGGGAGGACACAAAATCGTTGACCAATTGATGTTAAAACTGGTTTAATTCTAGAGGAGACTTGTCTCCTCTTTCTCTTTTCTCTTTCACTCAACGTCCCATCAATCATGATTCGCGGAACGTCGTTGCTATTGTGTCTGATCATCTTCGCCGGTGCGTTGTCTGCGCGCGCGGCGGAGCAATTCGGGTTTGACACATGGACAACCGACGACGGATTGCCGCAAAACGGCGTCAGGTCGATTGCGCAGACGCCGGACGGATATCTGTGGTTCACAACCTTTGACGGCCTGGTTCGTTTTGACGGTTTGCGGTTTACGACGTTCAACAAAAGCAATACCGTCGGCATTCTCAACAATCGATTTTCGTATCTGTTTGCGGATCTCGATGGGACACTTTACGCAACCACGTCCGAAGATGGCACGCTGACGATCTACCGGAACGGTGAATTCAAGTCATATACGTCCGACGAGGTTCCCGGACACTACATACAGTCGATCAAGCGCGACTCAACGGGTGAACTCAAGTTCCTGAGTGAAGACAATTCGCGGAAATCGAAGACCTGGTATTACCTGAGATCGGGACAATTTGTAGCCGCGGATGTCATGCCGCCCGTCAACGATGCCGTCGAAGTCGTTTCGGAAGACGGCTCACGCTGGGTCATTTCCCGTACGGTGACGCGGCATTTCACCGAGGACAACGTCGAGGAATACGATCTTGATCTGTCGGCACTCAGCTTCCAGGTAAACACTTTTATCGATCGCGATGGTGCCCTCTGGATCGGTGAAACGCGCATTCATCGCTTGTTTCGGGGGAAAGTTAAAACGTTTGGCGAATCCGAAGGAATTGTACCGAATTCGATCAATCATTCGTTCTGGCAGGACGAAAGCGGAATCTGGTTCGCGACCGGCGGCGGCTTCAGCGGAGGTCGCGGAATCGGACGATTCACCGACGGCAAGTTTGTCTTCTTCGGGAAGAACGCCGGATTGCCTGAAGAATCGATCTTCAATGTTTATCACGACCGCGAAGGCGGCATTTGGCTGGCGACCAACAAAGGGATAAGCAGGCTCCGGAAACGCGCGATCCAAACGATCGGGGCGAACGAAGGTCTCAACTATACCGAAGTCTACCCGATGATGCGCGATCGTTCAGGAACCGTCTGGATCGGGACAAGCAAGGGTTTGAGCGTTTTTCGGGACGGCCGCTTTGAATCGATCGTCATGCGGAACGCAAATCCGTCGGCACCGGCAAATGAGAAATGGGTTGATGGTTCGGTTTCGGTCCAGTCGCTCTTCGAGGACACCAACGGCAAATTATGGATCGGTCTCAATGGCGGAATTTTTCTGGCTCAGAATGGATCGGGAGCATTCATGCCAGGGACCGTCGGGGCGCACGTTTTTGCGATCAGGAGCGATCGGACGGGAGACATCTGGGTCGCGACGAACAAGGGTTTGTGGCGATTCCGCAATTACGTACGGATCTCAACCTACGGAACGGCAGACGGACTGCCGAACGAGTTCATGACCGAGATCTTTGAAGATTCAAAGGGCACGCTTTGGTTCGGCGGACTGGGCGGTCTGACCGAGATGCGTGACGGTCGCTTCAGCAACTACACGGCGCGCGATGGCCTGGCGGGCAATTATGTCCGAACTATTCACGAGGATGCTGACGGAGTGCTTTGGATCGGCACTTACGATGAAGGGCTGAGTCGTTACATGGATGGCAAGTTCAGCAGTTTCAAGGAATCAAAAGGACTGTTCGACAACGGTGTTTTCGCGATACGGGAGGACGCGCGCGGTAATTTTTGGATCAGCTCGAATAACGGAATCTACCGCGTCAGTAAATCCAACCTGAACGATTTTGCCGATGGCCGAGCCAATATGATTCATAGTACCGGTTACGGAATTGACGACGGCATGATCGCCACCGAATGCAATGGCGGACGACAGCCGGCGAGTTTGACGGACGAACAAGGCCGGTTCTGGTTTCCGACGCAAAATGGAATCGCAATTGTTGATCCGAATGCTGAATCGAACACGCCCGTTTTACCGGAAGTCGTGATTGAGAGTGCAACGGTTGAACGCGAACCCGCGCCGTTTCGGGGCGGTCTCAAGATTGCGCCCGGCCAACGGAATATCGAGTTGACGTTTACCGGAGTCAGTCTGCTCAGGTCACGGCAAACGCGGTTCCGTTATATGCTCGAAGGCCACGACAGAGATTGGGTCGAAGCCGGAACACGCCGAAGCGCTCATTACTCCTATCTACCACCCGGCGTGTACAAATTCCGGGTCATTGCGGCAAACAGCGATGGTGCTTGGAACAACGAGGGGGCCGTGCTCGAAGTAACGCTCGAACCCTTTTTTTATCAAACGCTGACTTTTTATATCCTGTGTGGAATCGGAGGATTGATCCTGCTTGCCGGAATCTGGAAGCTGAGCGTTCTTGAACTCCGACGCCGCGAACGCAAGCTGACGCGGCTGGTTGCGGAACGAACCGAAGAGTTGCGGCAGGCAAACGCCGAACTAGAATTTATGGCGAATTCCGACACGTTGACGAAAATCGGCAACCGCCGTCGGTTTGAATCATTCCTGTCGAACGAATGGAACCGTGCGTTCCGATCCAAAACGGAAATTTCGCTCGTCTTGCTCGATATCGATCACTTCAAGCTCTACAACGATACTTACGGGCATCAAACTGGTGACGAGTGTTTGCAGCGTGTTGCCGAAGCGCTCGCCGACGCTATCAATAGACCGACCGATCTGGTAGCGCGTTTTGGCGGCGAAGAGTTCGCGATCGTTCTTGGCTCAACGGACTCGGTCGGCGCACGGCGGATCGCCGCGATGGCGATTGAGAACGTCAACCAGATGTTCATTCCGCATCTGAGTTCTTCCACAAGCGAGTTTTTGACAATCAGTGCCGGCATCGGAACGATCGTTCCAGAGTTCGATAAAAGCGAGTCCGATCTCATCCGCGCCGCAGATGCGGCGCTCTATCAGGCAAAGAAAGATGGCCGCAATCGGGTTCTGGTAAACGACCTGACATTGGTTCCGGACGCGCCCGGAATTCTCGATGAAGAGCTTTTGGAAGTTCGTTGATGCCGAACTCAGCAACCGTTTGTTAAACTCGAAAAGATGAGTTTCAAGGAACTTTCAGAAGAACTTTCGCTCACCGGCTACGAATTTTACCGTCGCGGATGGGTGATGGGAACAAGCGGTAATTTCTCGGCCCGGATCTCGGAATCGCCGTTGCGGATCGCGATTACCGCGAGCGGCAATGCGAAGGGTTCGCTCGATGAAACTCACTTTCTTGAGATCGACGACAACGCCGACGTCCTGCAGGGGTTCGGGAAACCGTCAGCCGAGACGATGATTCACCTCACGATCTATCGGATGCGGCCCGAAGCCGGAGCTATCCTCCATACCCATTCGGTCTGGGGAACCATTCTTTCGGAGCAGTTTTATAAGGACGGCGCAATCGCGATCGACGGGTTCGAGATGCTCAAGGGGCTTTCCGGCGTGACAACCCACGAACACCGCGAATTGGTGCCGATAGTTGAAAATTCGCAGGACTACATCGCGCTGTCTCACGTGATCGACAACGTTCTTCGTGAGAACGGCGGGTTTCACGCTTTTTATCTGCGCCGGCACGGAATCTATACGTGGGGAGCGACCGTCGCCGAAGCGAAGCGGCATATTGAGATCTTCGAGTTTCTTTTCGAAGTGCTCGGGCGAACGCTCGGAATTAAATCATAAAATCATGGCGATAGTAGAAATTCCCGACAAAAAGATCCGCCTGACCGATCCTGGCCGCATCCGTGAAGCCTTGTCGGCGGCCGGAATCGATTACGAACGATGGGACACCTGCGAATCGCGCGTCGCCGTCGATGCGGTCGAGGCTGAAATCCTTGAGGCCTACGAACCCGAGATCGAGCGGCTCAAAGCGAGCGGCGGCTACGTCATCGCCGACGTCATCAATATTGTTCCGACGACGCCGAACCTCGACCAAATGCTCGACAAATTCAACAAAGAGCATTGGCACGACGAAGATGAAGTCAGATTCATCGTCCGCGGTCACGGCTTGTTTCACATCGCACCGGCCGATCATCCGGTGATCTCGGTCGAAATGGAAGCCGGCGATCTGATCAGGGTTCCGCGCGGAACGCTTCATTGGTTCAATCTGTGCGGCGACCGCACGGTTCGCGCGATTCGCCTGTTCCAGGACGCGGCCGGCTGGACGCCGAACTACACCGGGAGCGGAACGGACAAGAAATACCAGCCGCTGTGCTTCAGTCAGGATTTCGCGCGGTTTGGAGCATTATGATCAAAGCCGTTCTGTTAGACATTGAAGGCACGACTTCGCCGATCGACTTCGTCCACAAGACGTTGTTTCCGTTCGCCAGAGAGCGGATGACTGCGTTCGTCCAATCGAATTTCGGCAATCTGCAGAATGAGATCGCTGAACTAAAATCGGAATACAAGCGCGATTTTCAGGATCAGATCTATGGTCGCAAACTCGACGAGAACGATCCGCAAACGGTGGTCAATTACCTCAACTTCCTGATCGACGTCGACCGCAAATCGACGCCGCTCAAATCGATTCAGGGCCGGATCTGGCGTGATGGTTATGAATCGGGCGAGTTGAAAGGCCGCGTTTTCGCCGATGTTCCAGCGGCATTTACGCGTTTGGTCAGCGCCGGAACAATGATCGCGATCTTTTCATCGGGCAGCGTTCTTGCGCAAAAGCTGATCTTCAAATACTCGGATGCCGGCGATCTGACGGATTCGATCGCCGCATTTTTCGACACCAACACAGGCAAGAAGCGGGAATCCGCAAGCTACGTGTCGATCGCACATGAACTTGGGCTCAAGACCCATGAGATTCTATTCATTTCCGATTTGGTGAACGAACTCGATGCAGCTCGCGAGGCGGGATTAAGAACACTGCTCTCGGTTAGGCCCGGCAACGGTATCGTTAAACATCCGATCGAACATGACGCGATCGGATCGCTACTCGATATCTGATGTCGGCGCTTGGAATAGAATCGGGGCGCTGTGCGATAATCCGACTATGGCAAGAGCAACTTTGGGAGCGGGATGTTTTTGGTGTGTGGAAGCGGTATTCGACGCGCTTCGTGGCGTCACGGACGTCGTCTCGGGTTATTCCGGCGGTCACACGTCAAACCCTACGTACAAAGAGGTCTGTTCCGAAACTACCGGCCACGCCGAGGTCGTCGGAATCGATTTTGACGAGAATGAGATTTCATTCGCCGATATTCTTCGGATCTTCTTTGCGGTTCACGACCCGACAACATTGAATCGACAGGGAAACGACATCGGCACATCGTACCGGTCGGCGATCTTCTATCACGACGATGAACAGAAACGCGTTGCCGAGCAAATCATTCGCGAGGTCAGCGATGCGGGAATCTACGACAAACCGATCGTCACAGAGGTAACCGCGTTTGATAAATTCTGGCCCGCTGAAAACTATCACCAAGAGTACTTCGCCAACAATCCGTCGCAGCCGTATTGTGCCGCGGTCGTCGCACCGAAGGTCGCAAAATTCCGAAAGGTGTTTTTTGATCGCCTGAAGAAATAAGTCTTCTCTTACGATGCGCGTGACGGGTCATCTCGGTGTCGCGCGTTGTCTGAATTTGCGTTATCATCTCCAACAGATTCTTCGATAACGCTATGAAAATCCGATTCATCATGATGCTCGCGGCGATCGCGCTGACGTTCGCCGCGACCTTTGCGCAAACCCCGAAACGACCGTTGGCGATCGACGATTTTGCTCGGCTCAAAGGCGTCGAAAGCCCGCGATTGAGTCCCGACGGCAACTGGATCGCATACACGATTACCGAAACCGATCTCAAAGAGGACAAAACCGAAACGCGCGTCTGGATGGTGCCGGCGGCCGGCGGCGAGGCAATCCCGATGACGGCAAGAGGCTATTCGGCCGACACTCCGCGATGGAGCCCGGACGGCAAATATCTTTCGTTTCTGGCTTCGCGCGGAAAAGACAAAGACGGCGAAGATGAAAAGCCGCAGGTTTGGACACTCAATCGGCTCGGCGGCGAAGCTCAGCAGATAACGTTCGTGAAACAGGGCGTTTCGGGTTACGAATGGTCGCCGGACGGCAAGCGGCTTCTGCTTTCGATCCGGGACCCGCGCCCCGAAGAGCTGACCGAAGACAAGGAAGATGATAAAAAGCCGAAGCCGAATGTTGTCGACCGGCTTCAGTTCAAGCGCGATTACGTCGGATATCTCGATCGGTTCCGGACGCATCTTTATGTTCTGACGATCGGTGACGAAAAGGCGGAGGCGGTCCAGATCACGTCGGGAGATTTTGACGACTCTGAGCCCGCGTGGAGTCCGGACGGAAAATCGGTCGCGTTTGTTAGCAATCGAACCGAGAATCCGGACGGCAATCCGAATACCGATATCTGGATCGTCCCGGCAGACAACACCGACAAAGGCAAAACGCTGCTTCAGGTGACGAACAATCCGCGAGAGGATTCGTCGCCGGCGTGGAGTCCCGACGGTCAGTCTCTCGCTTACATCACCGTCACGGCGCCGCTCAAAGTGATGTGGTATGCGACAAATCATCTGGCAGTAGTTTCAGCCAAGGGCGGAGCGCCTAATGTGCTGACTGCCCCGCTCGATCGAAACATCATCAAACCTCGCTTCGCGGCCGACGGAAAATCAGTCTTGTTTCTGCTTGAGGACAGCGCCGAACAAGATCTGGCATCGGTCAACATCGCGGGCAAATCCGTTACGCGGATGATCACCGGCGCGTCAACCGTTCATGACTATGACGTCTCCGGAAACGCGGTCGCAACGCTGGTGACGCGCCCTGATCTGCCGCATGAGATCTTCGCCGGCGTCGGCCCGCAGCTCAAGCAGCTGACGTACACGAACAAGAAACTACTCGATGAAGTTCAACTGGCTGAGGTCGAAAACTTCACGTTCAAAAGCAAGGACGGAACCGAAGTCGAGGGCTTCATCTTCAAGCCGATCGGCTTCAATTCGTCGATGAAATATCCGGCGCTGCTTCACAATCATGGCGGACCGGTGGCACAGTACGATTTCGGTTTCGAATTTGATGCACAGCTTTATGCCGCCAATGGCTACGTCGTAATCCACACGAATCCCCGAGGATCGAGCGGTTACGGACAGGCTTTTTCATATGCATTGTTCGCAGATTGGGGAAATCTCGATTTTCAGGACGTGATGGCAGGCGTCGATAATGTCATTGGTCGCAGTTATGTCGATCCGAACCGGCTTGGCGTCGGCGGTTGGTCCTATGGCGGAATCCTGACGAACTACGTGATCACGCAAACGACACGGTTCAAGGGAGCTGTCTCAGGTGCGAGCGAGGCAAATTACCGGGCAAATTACGGTCATGATCACTACCAAATGTGGTGGGAAATTGAGCTCGGATTGCCGTGGGAAAACGCTGAAGCTTGGGAACGAATTTCTCCGTTCAACAAGGTCGACAAGATCACGACGCCGACGCTTTGGATGGGCGGCGCACAGGACTGGAACGTGCCGATACTCAATTCCGAACAAATGTACCAATCAATGAAACGGCTCGGACGCGAAACCCAATTGGTCGTCTATCCGGGCGAGTTTCATGGCTTCAAGCGGCCGACTTTCATCAAAGACAGATTTGAGCGGACGATCGGCTGGTACGATAAATACGTTAAGAAATAGCAAAGATTCAGCCGATCGCGGCAAAGAATTCGTCGAGTTTGCGCGGGTCGAGCGCGCCGTTTGTGCGGACGCTCGAGCAGAGATCGAACCCGAACGGGCCGACACGTTCAAAAGCTTCGCGGACGTTTTCAGCCCTGATTCCACCAGCGAGAAAAACCGGCTTGCCGCATGTCTCGACGATCTCCCGGCTGAGAGCCCAATTGTGAACCCGACCCGTTCCGCCACGTTCCTTGACGGCGAGGTTCGGGTTTCCGGAATCGAGCAGGATTGAATCGACGTGGGGCGCGACGAGACACGCTTCATCAACCGAACCCTGATCGATGACATGGATCACCTGGACAAGTTTGACGTTCGGAAGCGCCGCCCGGATTCGGTCGTACGCGAGTTCGTCAAGCGCGTCGACCAACTGAATGGTATTCGTTCCGACGCGGCCGTGATGCTTTACGACGTTCTCGGCGTCAGTTTCGCTTGTCAATAGAAAGGTCGCGATCGGCGGCGGCACGGTTCGCGTGATCTCGCGGATCAATTCGTCTGAAATGACGCCCGGGCCGGACGGCATCGGCCCGACAAGTCCGAGTGCCGAGGCTCCCGCGACGATCGCCATTGCGGCCTCATCAATGCTCGAAATGCAACAGATCTTGATTCGTGGTTTCATCGAGCAACAATTTCGTCCATTACCTCGGAAAACTCAAACACGCCGGTTTTGCCGACGATCCACTCCGCGGCCAGGATCGCTCCACGGGCAAATCCCTCGCGCGAACGGGCAGTGTGCGTCAGTTCGATCGTGTCGGGCGCGGAATCAAATCCGACGGTATGGGTTCCGGGAATGTCGCCGGCGCGGGTCGCGGAAACCGGCAAGTCCGCGGCGTAATGCGCGCCGATGATGTTTTTCAGCTTGATTGCCGTCCCGCTCGGCGCGTCTTTCTTCCGGGAATGATGTCGCTCTTCAATGAACGTTTCGTACTCCGGAAACTTCGCGATCAGTTCGGCCGCAAAGTCGGCGATTCGGAAGAACAGATTGACGCCGGTGCTGAAGTTCGATCCGTACACCATCGAGCCTGACCGATTCCGGATCATCGCGATCAGTTTTTCACGATCCGCGTCCCAACCGGTCGTTCCCTCAACCAGCGGAACGCCGGCTGCCAGACATGCTTCGATGTTCGCCGGCACCGCCGCCGCCTCGGTAAAGTCGATGGCGACATCGCATCCGCGCAAACGGTCGACGAGATCCGCCTCCGGCCTGTCGATTCTCACGGCAATGCTGTGTCCTTTTTCGACCGCGATCTCAGAAATCAATCGGCCCATTGTTCCGAACCCGATCATCGCAATTTTCATTTGCGTATTCTACAACGTAGGTAGACCGAATACAGAGTCGAAATCCAAGTTCGGCTTTTTACATTTGCGCGCCGAAAAACTAACTTTGTCTTATGAGCATTGCGACCAAAACTGGCGACAAAGGGAAAACGGCACTGATCGGCGGGGAACGCGTTTCAAAGGCCGATTTCCGCGTCGAGACATACGGCACGATCGATGAACTCGGTGCGGCGATGGGGTTCGCGCGGTCGATTTGCGGTGATGCCGAAATTGATGAGCTGACAAAACGCATCCAGCGCGAGCTTTTTCTGGTCGCCGGATCGGTCGCGAATCCGAATTGGGAGGACGCACCGAAGCCTTACGTGACGCCCGATATGATCGAAAACCTGACCTCGGAAGTATCGCGGATCGAAGCGATGGACGGGATTTTATCGGACTGGAGTCTGCCGGGGGACGTCTCGGCGGCGGCGGCATACGACGTTGCGCGGACAATCTGCCGGCGGGCGGAACGATGCGTTGTGCGAATGGACGAGTCAGACGAGAGCGTCGATTCACAAATCGTCACGTATCTCAACAGATTGTCGGATCTTCTTTGGCTGATCGGTCGGCTGCTGGAACTCAGAGCCGGCGTCGATTCGTCATTGCGCGGCGGCGATGATGGAAAAAAATGGTCACGGGCGTGGTAGTAGCTGATTTGCGGTCCTGGCGCTTCCGCCGGAATATCGTCCAAATTCCACGGTAGGGGACAGATTTCTAAAAAAGGAAACGGGCTTCAGTCCAAATTCTAGAGATTTGGGTTATTTTTATTTGCTCGATGCCTTGATTCCGCGTTCTGGCAGCGTACAACCAAAATCTTCTTTCGCGCACCAATAGAGATGACGGGGGGTTATCTTGATGAAGTTGTTCTTTTTGCTTTTGTTGGTGTGCTTTGGATCGGCCGTGTCGATGGCGCAGGCCGAAACTTCACTTGTTACTGAGATCTACGTTGCGAAAGATGACGGCCAGGGGATTGCCGGCCCCGCCGTTGATTCGTTTTCAGTTACCGATCTCCCGATCCATTGCGTCGTGGTCTTGAAATCAAACGCGGCGGTAACTGTTAAGATGAACTTCATCGCCGTCGACGTCAAAGGCGTTAAACCCGAAACGCGAGTAATCACTGTTAACTTCAAAACAGACGGCGCCCAGAATCAGGTCTATTTTACGGGGAAGCCGAAAACCGGCAATTGGGTCGCCGGAAATTATCGGGTTGATATCTTCGTCGATGACAAACTGGCGGGAAGCAAGGCCTTCCCGATCACCGGGCCGGCAATCGTTCCGGCGGCGCAGACGAATTTTGTCGCTCCGAAGCCGAAGCCAAGGCCGAAACGTGTCCGGAAACCTTAATCCGGGATCAATGCTGTCCTAATCGTTTTCAATTGACCATCGAAGTATCCGAAAAACTGCGTGGACGAGGTGAAAAGAGCGGACCCTCTGAGTTTGATGGTTTGTTCAAAATTCAACACTCAACATTCAAGATTGATTGGAATTCTTGAATGTTGAGTGTTGAATTTTGAATCTTGAAGCAGGATTCATGATTGCTTTGCGCCTTGGCGTCTTTGCGGGAAGACAAACCGGGTGTTCCCGCAAAGACGCCCCGACGGGCTCCGGGGATCTCAAATTTCAAATCTCAGATCTCATAACTTCCTGATTCGGAACTCCAGATCGAACGAACCGGTCGCGGATCGTCCGATTCCGTTTCGGAAGTCGAAGAACCTGCAATTCGTCCAATGCACGAAATCGACGTTTAGGACGGGATTAGTCTTGAATTTTGAATCTTGAAGCAGGATTGATGATTGCTTTGCGCCGTTGCGTCTTCGCGGGAAGACAAACCGGGTGTTCCCGCAAAGGCGCTAGGGCGCTAAGCAACTGGCGATTTTGAATATTCCGACGGGCTCGGGGGATCTCAAATTTCAAATCTCAGATCTCAAAAATTCCTGATTTTGGAACTGATCGAAACCTCTACGAATCGGTCGGGGATTGTCCGATTCCGTTTCGGAAGAAGAAGAACCTGCAATTCGTCCGATGCACGAAATCGACGTTTAGGATTTAATCCGGGATGCAAAAACGCATTTCGGAATCGTTCCGTAAATGTATGAAAACGTTTTTGTTATCGCTGCTGTTCGTTTCTTTCGCCGCCGTCGTGGCCGTTGCCAACGACGGCGTTTTCTATGCTTCGGGCGGAACGCTCGTCCCGCTTCAGGAGACACAGGTCGAGCTCCGACGGGAACTTCTGAAGTTCTATGTCGTCGATCACCATTTTGCACGGGTTGAGATCGATTTTGAGTTCTTCAATCCCGGAAAGGCGAAAACCGTGACGGTCGGATTCGTAACGCCGCCGGCCGACGGCGACGTCGATGAAGAACAGGCGAAACACCCGTTTATCACTAATTTCACGGTCGTCGTCAACGGCCGATCGATACCGTTCAAGGTCAAAAAGATGGCTGACACGTCGTTTAGAATGGGCGATGCCGAGGTCGAAGGTCGCGACTTCGTTTATTACTTTCCGGTGACGTTCAAAACCGGAATCAACAGAATCCGGCACACTTATCAATACCGCGGCGGTGCGAGCGTCGAGCTCGACCGCATCTTCGATTACCAGATCACGACCGGAAAGCGATGGGCGAATCGCCGGATTGACGATTTCGAGCTTCAGATCCATCCGGATAATGGAATTTTCGCGATCGTCGCGTCATTTGAGAAAGGTGTTCAAATGGCCGACTGGAAAATAGTCGGCGACGGCGTTTTTGAGGATCGGACGCGCGAGTGGTTCGGTTCTGAGACTACACGCGTCCGGCTATTTCATTTGAACAGCGGTTATATCAGCTTCTCAGCGAAGAATTTCAAACCTGCCAATGATCTTTTCTTTGGCGAGTTCAATTGGGCGGCGGGCTGGACGAAGGCACTTTGCGATCCGTCGGGCGGATGCTATGAGGAAGATGCGCTTGAAAAGGCCAGCCGTTATTTCAGCCTCGGTCCGAACGATTATGACGAAACGGCTCTCAACGAACTCACCGACGAGGAAATCCGCTACGTCCGAAACTACTTTTACGCGGTTCGCGGTCTGCCTTTCCGAAGTCTTGAAATGAGACGCTTTTTCGGACAATTCTTTTGGTATCGCCCGATCGAGGATCTGACCGCCGCAGATATCGTCTTTAGCAAAGCCGAAGACGATTTTCTAAGGAGGCTGGCGGCGATCACCGCGAAGCGAGATAAGGCCGTTCCGTAGATTGAACGATCCGGCCGAAGAACGTAATCTATCCAATTATGAGAACTTGTTTCGCGCTTGCCGTATTGTTCATCGCCGCTGTAATCGGAGTTTCGGGACAGACTTTTGCCGAGGACGTACATTCTTACGCCGAACCGAATTCGGTTCGAGTTTCGCATGTTGATCTCGATTGGACGATTTCGTTTGAAACAAAATCGATCACCGGATCGGCAACGCTGAGCATCGTCCGCAAGGATCCGAAGGCTTCGTTGATCCTCGACTCGCGTGATTTGAAGATCGATCGCGTTGAGGCTTCGGCAGACGGACGGCGTTTCAAAGCGACCGATTTTTCACTCGCCGATCCGGAAAAGTTCGTCGGCTCAAAGCTGACGATCGAGCTTCCGGTGGGCGCTAAGTTTGTGCGCGTGTATTACGCGACAAGTCCGACGGCGTCCGGGTTGCAGTGGCTTTCGCCGTCGCAAACCGCCGGAAAGAAGCAACCGTACATGTTCTCACAGGCGCAGGCGATCCATGCCCGTTCGTTCATCCCGTTGCAGGATTCGCCGCAGGTCCGGGTCACCTATTCGGCGCGCGTCAGAACCGCGAAAAATCTGATGGCGGTGATGAGTGCTGCCGGAAATTCGCAAACAAACAAGCGCACCGGCGATTACCGTTTTTCGATGTCGAGGGCGATTCCGCCGTATCTGATCGCGATCGCGGTCGGCGACATTTCGTTCAAGCCGCTCGGCCGTCGGACCGGTGTTTATACCGAGCCTTCGATGATGTCAAAATCGGCGTACGAACTCGCCGACACCGAGAAAATGGTCGTCGCGACCGAGCGCATTTACGGGCCGTACCGTTGGGGCCGATACGATCTGTTGGTGTTGCCGCCGAGTTTTCCGTTCGGTGGTATGGAAAACCCGATGCTGACGTTCGCGACGCCGACGATCCTCGCCGGTGACCGAAGCCTGGTTTCGCTGGTCGCGCACGAACTCGCTCATTCCTGGTCCGGAAATCTTGTCACGAACGCGACCTGGCGCGACTTCTGGCTCAATGAAGGATTCACGACATATCTCGAACGGCGGATCATCGAAGCGGTTTACGGCAGGAATCGCCGCGAGATGGAAGCGATGCTTGGAAAACGGTCATTGCTCGGTTCACTGGCTGAACTTCCGCCGTCCGATCAGATCCTTCACATTGATCTCGCGGGTCGCGATCCGGACGACGGAATGACCGATGTCGCGTACGAAAAGGGCGCGCTTTTTCTTCGATATCTTGAAGAGCGCTTCGGGCGTGCCGAGTTTGATAGATTCGTCAAGAACTACTTCAACACGCACGCTTTCAGATCGATCACGACCGATACCTTCGCGGCCTATCTTGACAAAAACCTGTTGCAGAAGCGTCCGGGCGTCGTCTCGCGCGGTGAGGTCGACAAATGGCTGACCGAAGCCGGATTGCCTGAGACCGCGCCGGATCCGAAATCGGACAATTTTGAGCGCGTGGCGTTGCAGGCAAAACAGTTCGACGCAGGTCAGTTGTCGTTGCGGGCAATCGCAACCAAAACCTGGACGACGCAGGAATGGCTGCAGTTCCTGAAATCGATGCCCGATGATCTCGCGACCGACAAGATGGCTGAGCTCGACAAAGCGTTCGGATTTACAAAGGCGGGCAATTCCGAGGTTGCGTTTCAATGGCTGATGATGTCGATCAGAAACGGTTACGAAACTGCGAACCCGAGACTCGAGGAATTCGTTGTTTCAATCGGACGTCGTAAGTTTGTGCGCCCGTTGTTTATCGAATTGTCGAAAAAAGACATGTCCCGCGCCTGCGCGCTGTACGCGAAGGCGAGGCCGGGATATCACCCGATCACACAGACGTCGATCGATGCGATCGTTAAGTGCAACTGATCGGGCGCAACGAAATCCGGAGTCAATATGTTTTGTCCAAGCTGCGGTCTCAAAGACCTGAACTCAAATCAGTTTTGCCGTGCGTGCGGCGTCAACCTGCGTCCGGTGCGGGTTGCGGTCGAACGTCCCGACAATGTTACCCAGTCAGCCGCCAACGCGCGTGAAGAGATTGGCCGCGCGGTTGCGGCGCGTATCCGTCAAACGCAAACGGCGGCCGAACTGAAGGTCGTTGCCGAAGAAGTTTTGCCCGAGATCGAAAAGTTTCTCGAATCACCCGAAGAGAAAAAACTGCGCCGGATGCGAACCGGAACAATCGTGGCCGCCGTCGGTCTCGGCGCGGCGATTCCGTTCAGCATACTTTCAACCGTGATGGGAAAGGACAAGGAAGAGTTCTTTTTTCTGGCCGCGATGGGAGTCGTCTGCTTCTGCATCGGTATCGCATTTGTCATCAACGCCGTTTTTGCGAGCGTTCCGAAACGCTCGATCGATGACCGGACCGAAGACGCGGACAGCCAACGTGCGCTTGACGTCGGACCGGCCAATCTGACGCTCCCGGAATCGCGTCAGGAGTTCGTTTCGGTCGTCGAAGACACGACCCGCAACCTCGAAGTGTCAAAGCGCTGATTGTTTCGTAGCAGATCCGGTGCGACAGCCCGGACTGTCAAACTTCGAGCGGCGTTTTTTCGAGTCTTCCCCGCGAACGCCGAGGATCAGATATTTTCTCGCCTATTTGCTGAGTCCGCGCGTCTTAGACTGCAGACCAAGCCGTTCGTGTCGGCTGTATTTCTTTTCGAGGTAAACCAATGAAACGCAGTAATCTCTTTGTCCAACAACTCGTGTCGATTCTTTTGATTCTCGCGCTTTTTGCGCCGCTGACCGTATTCGGAAACGGCCGGGAAAGCAGCAAGACAAAACTGCTGACGGAAGATCAGAAGATCCTACACACGCTCAACCGACTCGGTTTCGGGGCACGTCCCGGCGATGTCGAAAAAGTACGACGGATGGGGTTGAAGAACTACATCGAAAAGCAGCTTGATCCGAACTCGTTACCAGATTCCGTGGCCGACTCAAAGGTCCGGAATCTTGAGATCTTCGGCATGACGACTTCTGAGATCTTCTCGAAATATCCGAATCCAGCCGGATTGCTGCGATCGCTCGAGGGAAATCAGAATCAGGCGCAGAATCAGAACAATACCGAGGAAATGACGGACGCGCAGCGTCGCGAGCGGCAGCAGAAACTTCGCGAGTATTATCAAAAGTACGATCTCAAACCGGCAACGCAGCTGCTGCCGCAGATCGTTTCAAACCGCGTCATGCGTGCCGTCTATTCTGAGCGTCAGCTGCAAGAAGTGATGGTCGATTTCTGGCAAAACCACTTCAACGTCTTTGCCGGAAAGGCGGCGGTCCGTTGGTATATTCCGTCGTATGAACGCGATGTTCTTCGCAAGAACGCGCTTGGAAACTTCAAGGATCTAGTCGTCGGAACGGCGCAGCATCCGGCGATGCTCTTCTACCTCGACAATTTTGAGAACGTTTCACCGAACGCGCAGACGAATCGCCGCGTCGGTAACAATGACCGGTTCGAACGCGCGATCCGCAACGGCAATCTGACGCCTCAGATGCGTCAGCAGATCAAGCAGCGGACGGGCGTCACGGACGCTCAGATCGATCAGCGGATCCGTGAAATGCGCGACAATCCGAATCAGATGCCTGCGCAGCAGCGTCAGCAGCGCGGGCTTAACGAAAATTACGCGCGTGAACTGATGGAACTCCACACGCTGGGCGTCGACGGCGGTTACACGCAGCAGGATATTATCGAGGTCGCGAAGGCGTTCACCGGTTGGACGATCGCCGACCCGCGCGGATACCGGCGTGCCGCGGCGCTTGAGATCAAGGGTGAGGAAAATCGCCAGCTTGAGCGGATTCAGCGGCTTGCGGGCGTTCCCGACGATATCGAGTCGGGCGAGTTCTATTTCAACGATCGCCAGCATGAAAAAGGTGTTAAGACGGTGCTAGGCCAGAAGATCGACGCCGGCGGCGTCAAAGACGGTCTGAAAGTGATCGATCTGCTTGTCGCCCATCCGTCAACGGCGAAATTCATCGCCCGCAAACTGGCGACCAAATTTGTCAGCGACAAGCCGGATGAAATGCTCGTGAATCGGGTGGCGAAGGCGTTTCAGGATTCAAAGGGCGACATCAAAACAACGCTCCGCGCGCTTTTCACCGATGAAACTTTTTATGCCCCTGAGAATTACCGGGCCAAGATCAAAACGCCGTTTGAACTTGCGGTGAGTGCGATCCGGACGATCAGTGCCGACACCAACAATGCAACCGCGTTGATCGCGATGCTCCAAAAGCTCGGTGAGGTTCCGTACGGTTACCAGGCGCCGACCGGATATCCCGACACCGCCGAAGACTGGGTCAACACCGGCGCGCTGCTTGAGCGGCTCAACTATTCGGTGGCGCTCGCCAGCAACCGGATTCCGGGTGTTCGAACCGATCTAAGGACTTTCACCGCAGACTCGAAGTCTGCGATTCTCGAAAAGACGCTGGCGACCGTCCTCGACAACGACGTTTCGGCGGCAACCAAGCAAACGCTGATGAAACAGATCGAGCAACCGCTGCCGGAGGTCACGGCACCCAACGAAATGAATGACGATCTCGAGATTCCGAACATGCGAGGACAGGGCGAAGGCAACCGCAACCGACAAGCACGTTTGCTGCCGCCGAGCGGCAATCCTGACGTCTTCAAGATCGTCAGTCTCGTGCTCGGCACTCCGGAGTTTCAACGTCAGTGATCGGCTCAGAATGACATCTTGTGTGCGACAACGTACGGACGTGAGGCGATAAAGATCTGATCGTTGTCGTCGATCGCGATAGCAAACGCCTGGCTGGTTTTGAAATCGTCGATAAACGCGCCGGCCGAACTGAAGATGCTGACGCGCTCCATTTCGAGGACGTAAAGTCGCCCCTGCGAATCGACCGCGAGCCCGCGCGGAAGTTCAGAGAACATCCCTTTCGGAGCGCTGCCGGCCGAACGCTCGCCGCGTCCGCCGAATCGATTTATCAGTTTGCCATCGGGCGACAGCTTGAAAACGGCATAATTTCGCTGGTCAAGGACATAGAGATCGCCGGCACCGTCGACCGTCAACTGGTCGATCCGGTCGAGATTTAGTCCGGCGGCCAACTGCAGCGTCCGGGCCTTCGAACCGTCCGGATTGAGGATCTGAATCTCACCTTTTCGTGTCGGCAAATAGAGCTTACCGTCGAGTCCGATCGCGAGGTCGGACGCATAATCGACGCGGATCGAGCCGCCGGCTTCGCCGGTATCGACATCAAACCGGAAGATATCGTAACCCTGTTTGACGAAAAGCGTCCCTTTGCGGTCAACCGCAAGTTTGTCGACCGTCCTCTTAGTGTCCGCCGAGATCTGCTGCTTAAAGGATCCATCCGGTCCAAACGCTTGTATCCTTCCGCCCTGATAATCGGCCGAAAAAATCCGGCCGTCCGCCGTCACCGCAACACTACGATTGTCTTTGAATTTGCCGGCACCGATTCCATCGCCGCCGATCTTCAGCGTTTCAGGCAGTGTTTTCGGCTCGTTCGTCTTCGGCGTTTCGGTTACCCTCGGCGCGGGCGTCGCAACTTTTGGTGCGACGTTGATATTTTCGACCCGCGACATCGTGTAGACGAAAAACGCAAAGATGCCGAACACGAACAGTGCGATGAGCGCGAAAACGGCGATGACCGTTCCGCTGATTCCGACGGCGGCCCGCTTGACCATTGCCGGATCGAGTTCCACTCGTAGCGGCGACACGTTTGCCGTACGAATCGAAAAGCCACGCAGGTCAACGCTTTCGCCGCGTTCCATTGCCTCAACGGCATCTTTCGCTTCGGCCAAGCCTGTTTGGAACGTCTCGCGAAAGACCTTTATTGCTTCGATCTTACGACCGTTCGTGATCAGTTTTTGAATCTCGGCGACGCGGAGCGCGGTTCCGGTGAGCGCCGACAGGTCACCGAACTCGATCGAACCGGATTGCCCGAAGCTCGACGAATTTCGGATCACACCCGACGGGACAATGACGTTGCTGCCGCAAAACCTGCATTTCTGCATCGTCGCGCCTTCATATTCAAGCGGTGCCGCACAACCGGGACATTTAAATAATTCAGCCATAAAATTCGTTTTGACTTGAAGCCGTTCAATTATAAACTTAGTTCGAGTGTTGCCTAATCTATGAGGACTCGTTTTATGAAGATTCTTGCTTTAATCGCCGTTGCTATCACTGCATTGTCGATCTCGGTTTCGGCCCAGAAAAAGGTTGCGCCGAAGGTTGATTACACCAAAGACGTCCGCGCCGTATTCGACACACTGATCGAAGGTATCCGCCAATCAGACGTCGAAAAGGTTATGTCGGTTTATGAGAACAGTGACCGGACTTTGTTTTTCAACAACAACGGGACGGCGACGATCGGCTGGGAGAACATGCGTTCGAACCGCGAACGCCTTTATTCGAAAACGACGAACGTGACGCTTGAAACGACCGGCGTCCGTGTCGAAATTTTGTCGCCGACGTCAGCCTACGTCTCCTGCAAATGGAAGCAGACGCAGGATTTTGAAGGTCGTCCGGAGAGTGCGGCGGGTCGCATGACGTTGGTTTTCAAGAAGATCGGCAAAGACTGGAAGGTGGTTCATCTTCACACATCGCCCGATACGCCGGACGCAAATCGGCCGATCCTCCCGTCGGAACGTTCAACTCAATGATCTCCCTCAGATGACCCAAATGCGCAGTATCACAGTTTTTTGCGGTTCGAACAGCGGTTTTCGCGCCGAATACGCGGAAGCCGCAAAGTTATTGGGGACATTGTTCGTTGAGAACGATATCCGTCTTGTTTACGGTGGCGGCAAAGTTGGTCTGATGGGCGTAATTGCCGATGAAGTCATGCGCCGAGGCGGAATCGTGATCGGTGTCATCCCCGAATCTCTCGAGAAAAAGGAAGTCGGACATCGGGCGGTAACCGAGCTCAAGGTCGTCGGTTCAATGCACGAACGAAAGGCGATGATGGCCGAACTCGCTGACGGATTTATCGCGATGCCGGGCGGAATCGGTACGTTTGAGGAATTTTTTGAGATTCTGACGTGGGCGCAGCTGGGTTTTCACCATAAACCGTGTGCGATCCTCAACATCGCGGGCTACTATGACGGACTGCTCGACCTCTGTGATACGGCGGTTGAAGAAGGATTTCTCAGACGCGAGCATCGGAATCTGATTCTTGAGGATTCGGATCCGCAGAGACTGATCGCGAATATGCGCGATTTCAAGCCCGGGATGATCGAGAAATGGCTCGATCGGAAAGACATCTGATCGACGAATCCTCAACACCGGCGATCCGACCTTCGAAAATAATGGTTGACTTCACAACCTTGGATGTATAAGAATTAGCTGTCGATATCATAAGCAACAGTTAATGTCTGACATCTCATTTTCACAAAAGCACATCAAATTCGACGATACGCGCAACCGCGGCGAGATCGGGAGCGCTTGAAAAGGCATCGGGCGTTTGTGCTATAATCGAGCCAGCCTTTCTTTTCCGAAGAGAGCCTGCCGCATACACAAACAATAATTACGAATGATGAAGAGTTTTTACGATCGATTAGTCCTTTGTGTCGCCGTTTTGGCCACGCTGACGGCCGGAACTGCAAATGCCCAGGTTTACACCCGTCCGGCAACGCCTTCGCCCACTCCGCGTCCGTTGCTGCAGGACATCAAAGTTGCTCAGCCGTCACCGACGCCGGCGACACAGAATCCCGCCCAGATTACCAAAACGGCCGCCACGACTTCGGTTTATCCATCGCTCGCAGATGTCCAGATTCCGGGGTACTCGGGCGTTCTGGTCGAAACTCTCGATGGTAAATCGGTTGTTGACAGCTATTCGAACTATGCGTTTAACCCGGCTTCGAACGTGAAGATCGCGACCGCATATGCCGTTCTCAAGACCTTCGGGCCCGATTTTCGGTTTCAGACGTCGGTTTGGACCGACGGCCAGGTCGATCCGTCGACGCGGACACTTGTCGGAAATCTCTATGTTTCGGGCCGCGATCCGATGTTCAATCTCGAACACGGCGTCAGGCTCGCACATGAACTGAACAATCTGGGCATCCAGTCGATCAGCGGCGATATCATCGTGACCGACAATTTTGCGATGAATTTCAGCATGTCGCCGGTGGCCTCCGGAAACAATTTGCTGGCATCGCTTGACGCCGGACGCCGAAACGCCGCGACAAGCAAGGCCTGGCAAAATTATCTGCTCAATTCGGGCAAATTCGGACAGATCATCTCGCTGCCGTCGGTTTCGGTAACCGGATCGGTTTTCGTGCAGCCGATGCCGAGCAGTCTGCGGCCGCTATTTACACATGAATCGGCGCCGATGAAGGAGATTCTTAAAGTCACGCTGAGCTATTCAAATAACTTCCTGTCAGAGCGTCTCGGCGATATGGTCGGCGGCGCTTACCGCGTTTCTCAGATCGTCCAGCAAGGAGCCGGAATACTGCCTCAGGAATTCATTCTTCAGACTTCGAGCGGGCTCGGTATCAACCGTGTCACTCCGAAGGCGATGATGAAACTGTTGCGAGCGCTGAGAAATGACCTTGCGCGATACAAACTTGGTTTTTCAGACGTCATGCCCGTCGCCGGGATCGATAAGGGAACGCTTGAAGGCCGGTTTGATTCAGACTTTGCCCGAGGCAGTGTGATCGGCAAGACCGGGACGCTTGGAAACACCGACGGCGGTGTCAGCGCGCTCGCCGGAGAGATCGGTACCCGAAGCGGAACGTTGCTTTTCGTAATCTTCAACCAACGCGGAAGCGTCCCGCGATTCAGGGCGTTTCAAAACAGTTACGTTTCGATGATCCAGGGACAGTTCGGCGGTGCTGCACCGATGACATACAACGCGGTGTCGCTCGACGTTCGCGTGGCGAATACGCGCGTCACCTACCCGGAGATGCGGGCACGCGTCAACTAAAATTCATAAGCATCGAAATTTTGGGATCGGGAGCGGCTGCGCTCCCTTTTTTCGTTGCAGTTTCCGCAAAATAGACTGATAATTTCAGCTTCGCCCCGAACGCGCCGATGAACGAACCCGCTCAAGAGAGCCAAACACAAAAGAGCCAGAGCATTACCAAAAGCGCCGGAATCGTTTCTGTCGCGGTGATGTTTTCGCGCGTCCTAGGGCTCGTTCGCGAAATGATATTTTCGCGCTTCTTCGGCGCCGGATTTCTTTACGATGCGTTTCTTGTCGGATTCCGGATTCCGAATCTGCTTCGCGATCTTTTTGCCGAAGGCGCGCTGTCGGCGGCATTTGTCAAAGTATTCACCGATTATCAGATCAAAAAGAGCGAGATAGAAGCGTGGCGGCTGGCAAGTCTCGTCTTCAACGCGCTCGCGGTCGTTCTCAGCATTTTTACGATCGCCGGAATCTTGTTGTCACCGTTTATCGTCCCGCTACTCGCCTGGGGATTTCCGCCGGAAAAGGCTCAACTTGCGGTGACGCTGACTCAGATCATGTTTCCGTTCATCCTGCTGGTGGCGCTGGCGGCTGTCGCGATGGGCGTTCTTAACACCAAGGGACGATTCGGAATTCCGGCGTCAGCCTCGACCGCGTTCAACATCGCCTCGATCATTTTCGGACTCGCGTTTGCATACTGGCTCAGCGGCGGATCTTGGGAACTTTCGACGAACAAGGACGTGATTCCGAGTTCCGCGGCGCAATGGGCGATCATCGGAATGGCGATCGGAACATTGATCGGCGGTGCCTTCCAACTCTTCATCCAGATCCCTTCACTTCACAAAGTCGGATTCAGGTTCATTCCGGTGCTCAGTTTTTCGGATGAAGGCGTACGCCGCGTTGCGCGGCTGATGGGGCCGGCGATCATCGGAACATCGGCCGTTCAGATCAAGGTCCTCGTCGATACATTCGTCGTTTCAGGGATCGACGGCGGCCAGTCATGGCTCTCATACGCTTTCAGGCTGATGCAGTTTCCGATCGGAGTCTTCGGCGTTGCGATCGGAACGGCCGCAATCCCGACGCTTTCAAAACTCGCGTCCGAAGAGAATTTCCTCAAATTCCGGAGCACTCTTTCGGATGCGATGAAACTGATCTTTTTGTTGACGATTCCGTCTGCCTGCGGACTGATCGTTCTCGGCGAACCGATCATCCGATTGATCTACGAAGGCGGAAAATTCGGCGCTTCCGACACAAACATGACGGCTTGGGCGCTCGCCGCGTACTCGGTCGGACTCGCCGGATACGCGGCGATCAAGGTTCTTTCGCCGTCGTTTTATGCGATCGATGATGCCAAAACGCCGATGTATGTGAGTCTCGCCTCGATCGTCGTTCACGTCGGGACGAGCTATGGAATGATGCGGCTTCTCTCGACGGTTGGCGTTACCGAGTCGCGTCCCGGCGGCTTCGGTCATGTCGGCGTCGCGTTGGCAACGTCGGTCGTCGCGCTCGTCAATTTCGTCGCTTTGTCGCTTCTGATGCGCAAACGTATCAAGCGGATCAACGGTCGCGAGATCATCGGTGCGTTTGTCCGGATCGGAATCGCGTCGCTCGCGATGTCGGCCGTCGCTTACGGTTGCTATTATTTCCTGCACCGCCAATTCATGGCTACCGGATTCGTCTGGAAAGCCGTCGAGTGTTTTGTTCCGATCGGATTCGCGGCGATCACCTTCTTCGTTGCCGCGAAACTTCTGAAGATCTCCGAGATCGACAAGATCTATCGCGTCTTCGGCCGCAAACTCGGGATCGTCAAATAGCCCCGAACCGCTGCGTTTCATGATAAGATGCTGTTTCACTGATGAAAAAGTACGTCATCAAACGCGATCATGATTCCCTCCCCGAGCGGTTAACGCGATACCGCGAAGAGCTCAATGAAGAGCAATTCCGCGTGGTCACTGCCAAACCGGGCGCGGCGTTGGTTGTTGCCGGCGCCGGAACCGGAAAAACGCGAACCATCACCTACCGCGTCGCATATCTGATCGAACAGGGTGTGTCGCCGCAGCGCATCCTTCTCGCAACTTTCACCAACCGCGCCGCACGCGAAATGCTCCGCCGCGTCGAACAACTTACCGGATCGCAGAACGTGCACAAGATCTGGGGAGGAACATTTCACCGGATCGCCAACCTGATTCTTCGCCGGCACGCCGTCTCGATAGGGTACGCGAACAACTATTCGATCCTCGACGCCGAAGATGCAAAGGATCTGATCAACGTCGCAATCGACGAAACGCGCGTCGATACGAAATCAAAGCGTTTCCCGAAGGCTGAGGTGATTCAGGACATCATCTCGTTCGCCAACAACACGGATCAGCCGATCGCGGACGTGATCATCAGGAAATATCCGTATTTCGAACCGCTGAGCGGACAGATCAGGCTCATCGACATGCATTTTCAGGAAAGCAAGCGGCAGCGCAACGTGATGGATTACGACGATCTTTTGCTCAACTGGAAGCGGCTTCTGCTTGAGCGACCGGAGATCGCGGAGGTTTATGCCGAGCAGTTTCAGCACATTCTGGTCGATGAATATCAGGATACGAACAAGCTTCAGGCGGAACTGATCGATCTGATGGCGGTCAAACATCGGAACGTGATGATCGTCGGCGACGACGCGCAGAGCATCTTCGCCTGGCGCGGTGCCGAATTCACCAATATCTACGAATTTCCGAAGCGTTATCCTGACGCGGCGACTTACAAACTGGAGACGAATTACCGGTCGACGCCCGAGATCCTCGGGCTTGCCAACACGTCGATCGCGCATAACCGGCGGCAGTTTCCGAAAATGCTGAAGGCCGTCAAAAAGTCACGCGGCTTCGCGCCGGCGCTGATTCCGTGTTCGGACGTCGAACAGCAATCAGCGTTTATCGCGTCGCGCATTCTCGAACTTCGGGATGAAGGAACGTCGCTCGAAGATATCGCGGTGCTTTATCGGTCGCACTATCATTGCCTTGAACTGCAGCTCGAATTGACGCGCCGCAACATTCCGTACCGGGTTCAGTCAGGTGTCAGGTTTTTCGAACAGGCGCACATCAAGGACGTCATTTCGTATCTCAAGATCATCGTCAATCCGCGCGATGAACTGGCATGGAAACGGGTTCTGAAACTGATTCCGGGAGTCGGGCCGGCGACTGCGAGCAAGATATATGCGAATTTCAGATTCGGGAATACCGACCATGATGCGGATCAGGAGTCGGTAGCGATTTCAGATCGCCAATCGCTGACAGCAAACCTCGTCGCGCCTCCAAGGCTTCAGGCAAAACCGCAGTGGCAGGATTTCGTCTCGCTTTTTGAAAAGCTGGTTTCGGATGAAAACCGTGACCGGCCGGCGAAGCAGATCGAACTGATCCTGACCTCGGGCTATGAACAGTATCTGACAGAGACGTTTGAAAATGCCGAGATGCGTGCCGAAGATATCCGGCAGCTGGCGCTTTATTCGTCGCGTTACGAATCGACTGAGGCGTTTCTGTCTGAACTGGCGCTGCTTTCGACCGAGCGTTTCAAGGAGCCCACGCCGATCTCGGCCGAAGACGTGGTCGAGGGCGGCGAGCCCGATGAGTTGCTGACGCTTTCATCGGTTCATCAGGCGAAGGGCGCCGAATGGAAGGTCGTTTTCATGATCTGGACCGCGGAAGGCAAGTTTCCGTCACCGCGTTCATTGCGCGAGATCGACAGCGAGGAAGAAGAGCGCCGGCTTTGGTATGTCGCGCTGACCCGCGCCAAGGAAGAACTTTACCTGACGTATCCATTGATGATTGTCGATTACAATCGTCAGACCGTGCTTCAGAAACCGTCGCGGTTCATCCATGAATGCCCGCCCGTGATGTTCGAGATCTGGAGTCTTGAAGAAGAGTCGCCGCAGTTCGACGCGCCGATCGCGATCGGAGAATCCGGTCCCGAACTGCTGAATTAGCAAACACGTTATCAGGCCGCGCCTTTGCTGCGCATCTTTTCGATTTCCTGAACTCTTGCGACGAACTTCGATGCGGCGGCGGTCTGGAACATCGCCAGCGTCTCGGTCTCGTTTTCAGTTACCGGCTCAAGTGCGGTGTCAATATAATGGAACCTTGCCGGATCCTTCTTAACCCGCATGTAGATCAATCTCAGCCGTGCATAGAGTTTGATCCAGCGTAATTGTTTGATGAGCGTTTCAAGAATCGTCCGCGGATAAAAGATCAACGGGTTTTCGAGCGGCAATCCGGAACGCCGTGTTCTTCGGTGTTTGCGACGCAGGAAACCGCCCTCGAGCGGGTGGATTCCTTCGATATCGATGCATCCCGTAAACCATGTGATAAAAAACATCGTCTTTCCCGGACTGGTTCCGGTAGCGATCGCGCGGCGCAGAACGGTCTCGATATGCTGATCGGTATAGTAGGTCTTCCAGGCCTTTCGGTAAGTTTCTTCCCATTCCGATTTCGACATTTTCGGATGCCCGGTGACGGCGTGGTTAAGATCATATTTGTTGAGATCTTCGTCCATCGCGACGCCCGATTCGAAAAGCCGCTTGTGATCAGCCGATCCCGGCAACGGCGTCAGATAAAAGAACTCAAGCAGATCGACGGGAAGTTCCTTCTTGATGATCTCAATGTCGCGCAGGACGGATTCCTGCGTGTCGTCGGGAAATCCAAGGATGTAGCCGCAATACGTGACAATTCCGACTTTTTTCCACGCAAGAAGCATCGCTCTGTAGTCGGTGATCTTGTTCTGGCGCTTGCTGGCGCTCATCAGATTATCGGGATTGATGTTCTCAAGTCCGATGAAGATCCGCTTGACGCCGGCGCGTTTGCACTTTTCGATGAAATTCGGGATTTTGTGGCAAAGAGTATCGACCTGGATGATGAAACTGATCTTGAGCTTTTCGTTCTCGCGAAGATGAATCAGCCGGTCGAGGATCGGTTCCCAGTCCTTGTTGCGGGCAAAATTGTCATCCGTGATAAAGAACGAATGCAAGCCCTGAGCGACGTTTGCCCGGACAATTCGTTCAACGTCGGCCGGCGATCGCCGACGCGATTTGCGACCCTGAACATTGATGATCGTGCAGAACGAACACGTGAACGGACAACCGCGGCCGGCATCGAAACTCGTCGTCGCGCCGGCGGTGAGATGAACACGGTCAGCCGGCAACAACGGAGTTGCGACATTCTCGATATTCGGCAGATCGTCCATGAAATCATAGACTTCTGCGAGTTTTCCTTCGGCCGCATCGATCAGCACCTGCGCCAGACGGCCTTCGGCTTCGCCGGCGAAAACCGTAACTCCGAGATCAATCGCCGCTTGGACGAAGGGATCGCGAACCTGGAGCATCGCCATCGTTCCCGAAACATGAAATCCGCCGACGGCGACCTTGATGCCCCAATCCCGGAGCGGCCGTGCGATGTCGAGCGCCCGCGGAAACTGATTTGACTGAACGCCGACGAGCATCACGATACCGTCGTCAGCGCGTTTGATCAGTTCGGCAATCCGAGCCGGATCGATATGCGAATTCGTCTCGTCAAATGCATGAATGTCGAAATCAACACCGTCGCCGAAGATCCGCTGTTCTCGGCATTCGAGCGCGAGACCATAAAGACAGGCGAGCGAATTTGCCGGAATCGCCGATCTGTACCACTGAATGACGTAGCCGTCTTCGTCATAGTGCGAAGGTTTTATCAGTACGAGGGTGAATTTCCTGGAGTTCATTGGCATGCCGATGGTCGCGAACGATTTTATTCGACGAGTCCGGCGATGTCCAATGATCTTGGAGTCCGTAGACGATTGACGCCCGACGGATACGACGGCGTAGAATGAAGTCAGCAATGTTCAAAACGCGAAGCCTCAAACTGGAAAGAATCGACACGGGCGATTACACGTCGGCCGAGTACGACCGATTTCTTGAAGACATCAGACTGGTCAACCGATTTGCCGGCGATACGCGCGCAATACGGAATTCGCTGATGAGAGAGATCGAAGGGCTTCCGGAGCAAACGCTTTCGGTCCTCGACGTCGGCGCCGGTTCCGGCGAATTACTGCGATCGATCGCCGCATCCGGAAAACATCGGAGCACGCCTCTGCGGCTCGTCGGACTTGAACTCAATGCACGCTCCGCCGAGTCGATCCTTGAAGAATCGACCGGAATTTCAGAAATCAGTTCGGTTCGCGGTAATGCGCTCAGCCTGCCGTTCGCTGACAACTCATTCGATTTCGTTATTTCGTCACTGTTCGCGCATCATTTCGATGACGACCGGATCGTCGCAATCCTCAGAGAAATGTCGCGGGTCGCCCGCCGACGCGTGATCGTCATCGATCTTCACCGTCATCCCGGAGCATATGCGGCGTACAAGATTTTCTGCGCAGCGTTCCGCATCAGCCGGTTGGTGCGGGAAGACGGCTCACTGTCGATCCTGCGCGGATTTCTGCCCGGCGAACTGAGCCGGCTCGCGCTCCTTGCCGGATTCGGTGAGTTCGAGGTCACGCGTTCGGCGCCGTTTAGGCTCGTACTCACAGGCAAAACATCAGACGGCGATCGGTTTTGACCGCATATTCGCGGCGATATGCTTTGCAGTGTCGAGATAATGCCGGAATGCGACGACCTTTCCGGTCGGGCCGAACGTCCACAGATGCATCTCCTGCTCAAATCCGAACCTGGCGGTTTCGATCTCAAATTCGACCGCGCATTTGTCGCCGCCGTCCATAATCGAGACGACGCGTGACGACCGGACTCCGAGCTTTGCGACCTCACCGAAGAATTCGGCGACTCCGGCAACGTCTGATCGTTCTTTCAAATATGGTACATCGGCCCACTGCGCATGATTGCTGTGCCATTTTTCCCATTCGACGCTTTCATCCAGACAATCCAAAATGAACGCCACGTTGCCTGCTGCAAACGCTTCATAGATCGCTTCAACGGTCTCAATATTTCTCATCGATTCGCTCCCGCACGACAAATTCAAGCGCCTTGGCGCCGATCATCATTTATTTTCGCCAGATGAGCGGAAACGGATGCAATCGCGAGCCGAAAAAGTTCCGGGGCGAGGTCGGGATATACGACGCGGGCGATCGACTCAGGCTCGACGATTCCCGAATCGAGAATCGCGGCGATCTGAGTTTCGCGGGAAAGCCGATGCCTGATGTATTGATCGATCCGGCCGCGGGCATCGAAAACGGCGGCGCCGTGGGATCCGGCGAGAAATCTTAATCCGGGCAAATCGCGCATTCGGTGGAGGGATTCAAGATACGCCGCCATGTCGCCCTGCGGCGGCGCGATGACGACGGTTCCTGTTCCGACGACGTTGTCGCTCGGGAGCAGAAAGCCGAGCTCACGATCGTAAAAAGCAAGATGTCCGCGGGCATGACCAGGCGTGTGAAGAATATCCAGTTCAAACGGAAGTCCGTCGGCGTCGGCCAAATAGAGGATTTCGCCATCGCTCAGGAACCGCTGAAATGCCACTTTGCCCGAAAGATCTTCGGCAGTAATGCGGTGACCCGCGATCGGGACGTCGATTGCGAATTTATCCGAAAGATGCCGTTGCAGCGCGGTTTCGCCGCCGAAATGATCGTTGTGAAGATGTGAGACAACAATCGCGAGACACTCGCCGCCGTTCACGATCAGACGGTCGACAAGTTCAAAGAGCTTTTGCTGTTCATCTTCAAACGGCGTCGCGGCATCGATGACGACGAACCTTCGGGATCCGACGATGAAACAGTTTGTATGCGTCGCCGGCGGCAGCGTTTTTGTCCGCAACGGAAAGCACGTGGTCCGCGGATTAAGCTCGATGTAGTCGATATTTCCGTCGGTTTGGCGCGACAAGATCCGCAGCCTTTCGGCACTATTTTGCCCGATCTCTCCATCGCGGGCGAGTTCCTGAAGGTGAATCAAGACGGGCGGAGTGATGAGTACTTCCGAACGTCGCCAACGTTCGAGTGCTGCTTCGGGCGCAATGAATTCGATCTTTTCAAGCTCGCTGATCGCAGCATAGGGAACTTGCTTCCGCGGATGCTGAGCGATGAAGAATCTTGTTTTGAAGCGAACCGGGGAGAATTGCGGCGTTGTCCAGAAACCGGTGTAGATGAAGTCATCAGCATCGATCCAGAGTCCCCATTGTTCGAGGATCTCCGCAAACGAACTGCGGCCAGAGATGAGATCGTCATGGAGCGATGCCCGCTGTCCCTTTGTCAGCTTGTCGCCACCGCGGGTGAGCAGGACGCCGACCTCTTCAAAGACCTCGCGGACGGCGCAAGCGATGTTTGCGGACAACTCTGAATCGATGCAGTTCTTGACTTCAATGCAGTGATCGTTACTGTCCGTTTTGCCGCCCGGGAACGCATGGAAACCGCCAAGAAATTTAATCGCGGGATTGCGACGTGCCCACAGAACCTCGCCATCGCTGACGATCAGAATCGCCGCGGCGTCGCGCGGTTCTGCGGGTCGGAACCCGTTTTCGAAGCTTGGATCGTTTGTCTTCATTCAGAGTCGAACATGCCGAGTCTGGCGAGTTGCGCGATGCTCTGCGCATGCCATTCGCCGAGCCGCGACAGCAATTCCGCCGGATCTTCAACCGCGTCGGAGGTTTCGACGAACAAGCGCAGTTCGGCAAGCGACTCCGCCGAATCGCGTGTTCCGTCCAGCAGTTCAAGTAATCGGCGCGATACGGCGTCTTCGATCCTGACATCCAGATTCAGCATCGTCAGCACGTTTTCAGCTTGCGGCAGTTGCCATCGGGCCAGCGCGTTGACCCGCGGCCGCGCCGGTACCGATTGTGAAGATCTCGGCTGAAAAAGATGAACTTCAAATGCGCTGGTCTCCAGACAAAGTTGAAGAAGCAACGCGCCCAGCGTTGCCGTTTCGGCCGCCCAATCGGGACTTTTGTATCCGAGCGCTTCAAGCCCGACCCGTGCTCGTCCGGCGAGTTCGTCAAACTGGATCGCGCCGCCCCATTCGTTGCCGAGTTCGACCAACGCCGCCTTCGTCAGCGGGTGATCGATCCGGATCGAAACACCTTTTGATCCGACGAATCGTTCGATCCTTGACGATGCGAGGTCCGGTTTTGGAGACGCCGGTTTGACCGACGATGCGAATGAGAACTTTCCGATCACCGTCGCTTCGGGTTTATGATCGAGGTTGATTTCCGACCTACAGAACAACGTTTGCCGAAAGATGCGTCCGCGGATCATGTCGAGATACTGTTCGCGTTCGTGAATATCGTCGATTGACGCGGCAAACTCCCGTGCCTCCGCCGACAGTCCGCCGGTTCCCATTGCATGAAGCTCGGCTTCACCAAGGTATTTGAGTCCGTTTTGGCGTAGCATCGAATCGAATTCATAAAAGTAGTAAGCACGATTTTGATCCGACAGGTCGTCGTGATAGATATCGGCCGCATCGTGTTCGAAATGCCGTTCAAGTTCGGTCTGAAGAATTGATCGGTAAATTTCACCGCCGGCTGAATTTTCGGCGAGAAACGCAAGGAATGACATTGCCGATCCGACTTTTCCGATCGGCTCGGATTTCGTTCTGGTATGAAATCGCAGCATTGACTGAACCATTCGCCGGTAGTGCGCGCCGGGAAAAGCGTTGTAACTGATGTAACCGACGCCGTTTTCGGCAAGCATTTCGGCACAGAGCGAAAGAACGCGATCGCGAACAAACTCCGGAACCCATGAGAACAAACCGTGCGCGATGATGTAGTCGAATTTGCCGAATTCATCGACGGTCATTTCAGCGACGTCCATTTGTCGGAACCGGATATTCGTGAGATTGAGATTGGCGACGCCGCTTTCGGCATCGTCGATATGGTTTTGCGCCAGATCGACTCCAAGAAACTCAGCGTTGGGCAAATGAAACGCGTGCGAAATCAGGTTCGAGCCGTTGCCGCATCCGAGTTCAAGGACGCGGCAGGTTTCGACCGCGGCCGGAGACATTCCGAACATCGTCGCAACCGTCGCTAGCCGGTCAGGATGAGTCTGCAGAAAGAACTTGCTCGGATAAGGCAGTTCGTCGTATGAAAATCGCTCGCTCATTTGAAGTAGATCGGATTCGTCATCCCGAGCATCTTGCCGTCGGCGGCGCGGATCTCGAAGCGCAGATAGGTCGGCTTCACCGGATTGAGCCGTACTGTGTAGATCGAAGTGCCCGCAACATTCTCGGCGGCCAGCGGTTTACCGTCGGAAACCGCGATCAGACGGGCGTCAGACGGAAATCCCGCAAGTTCGATCTTCGCCTCGACCGGTCGCAGCGGAAGAACCGAACCGATCGTCGCGGTCCCGGCGAGAACCTTTATCGTCTGGCGCGGGTTTGACGCAATGAAAACGCGGCCGGCACGTATCGCCTGAAAAAGCGACAGCTCGGTAAGTGCTTTCGATCCGATAAACACCGCCGGCTCGCCCAGCCGCAGGTTCGTCGGATAAGGACTCGACTCATACGGCGGTTGATGCGAGTCGCTTGAACCGACGGCAGTGATTCGTCTGCCCTGCTTGAGAAAGTCGTCCCACATCTTGAGCGCCGATTCGTCGTCCGGATCCCAAGTCGCATTCCAGATCTCGACGGAATCGAGCGTTTTCCATGTCGTGTCGTAAGTCCAGGAGCATCCGCCGCAACGCATCGTCGGATGATTGATCGAGGCCAGGCCGCCGAATTTCATCGCCTCAAATTCAATTTCAGCGGCACTAATCTCGAGGCCGGGAACGACCCGGAAGTCGATCCAACCCTTGTTCGGCAATCCCCAGACGTTGATGTGACCGCCGTAGGTTGTCACCTCCTGTCCGCGGATGATGAGCATGCCGGGAAAGCGGCTTCGGTTTGACTCGATCTCCGCATGATGTGAAAACGTGTTGTGTTCGGTCAGTGCGACGAAGTCGAGACCGTTTGCGCGAGCCGATTCGAGCGCCCCTGAGACGGTCCAGGTTCCATCGCCGTGAACCGTGTGGGCATGAAGATCTCCTTTGTACCAGGTCATTCCTGCCGCCGTTACCGGCATCGGAACCGGTTCGGGTTCGGCACGGAATTGTTTCGATCGTTCGGCATTCAATCGCTCAAGCGCCTTTTGGTTCTTTGTGTTGAGATCGATCCGCACCCGAAGTTCGATCCCCGAACCCGCAACCTGAGCGCGGCCGATGACAAGCCGCCAGATTCCGCGCGGGATCGGACCGGGATCATAACCGTTTGTCGCTTCATCGCCGGCGATGAAGAACTCGTCGCGGATCGCGCCGCTCCAGCCTCGGAATCCGGCCGTATCCCTCAGTCCGCCGGAAAAGCGCGAATCGAAAAGACCGAAGTCCAGTCTGCTACCGGTCTTGTCGTATTCGACCGAGACCGAAATGGCCGAGGTGCCGGCCGGAACGTCGAACGGAAGATATATGTACGGATTCTCACCCGCCGTCGGCGGCGTCACGAATGTTCGCATCTCACGGCCCGCAACTGTCAGGGCGGGAAGCAGGATCGCGAACGCGGCAGAAATGAGCAGGCGTTTCATTTTTATTGATGCCCTCGGGTCCAGGTCTTGAGCGCGATCGCCGACACGGATCTTTCGACCTCCGCCGGAACTCCGGTCGGCTCAGATCGCATGGTTGCCGCATTTTGGACGAGGTGTTCAAGGCTTAGCGTTTGTAACGCCAGCCCTAGGTCCATGACCTCGATCGGGTTTCCTTCGGCGGCCGCCAGATTCACGGGCCGGCCGTGCGCGAGCAGAAACAGTTTGCGGGCGTCGCGAAAATCGAACCTTTCGATATCGTTGCGGATCGACGTAATCCGTTCAGCTTCGCTTCGCAGACCCGCAACGTCGATCTCAAATTCAAAGTGCCCGGCGTTGACCAGGATCGCACCGCTCTTGAACAACGGCCGGTGTTCTTTTTTTATGATTCCGTCGCGGCCGGTGACGGTGATGATCATTTCGTTTTCCGCCAAAGCGTCCTCAAGTCCGATTGTTTTGAAGCCTTCAAGATGCGCGTCGAGCGCGGTCAGGGGGTCGATCTCGACGACCGTCACATGCGCGCCGAGATTGCGGAGACAGATCGCGACACCGCGGCCGCAATAGCCGTAACCGATAACGGCGACGCGAAGACCGGCGACGAGCATGTTCGTGCTGCGCATGATTCCGTCAACGACCGAGAGACCGACGCCGTAGCGATTTTCGATTATTCGTTTGGCGCGCGAATCATTGATGACGATGGTCGGGAATTGCTGGACGCGGAGATCCTCGCGAAGCCGGAAGCCGCCTGACGTCGTCTCTTCGGTCGCTCCGATAATCGACTTTGAAAGCGCCACAAACCTCGGCTCGCGATGCAGCATAAAGTGTAGGTCGGCGCCGTTGTCGACAATCAGATTCGGACTGAGACTGAGGACGGATTTACAGTTTTCGAGATGTTCGTTGAAGGATTCAGCACGTCGCGAATAGACCGCAACGCCAGATTCGGAAAGCGCGGCGGCAACGTCGTCCTGGGTAGTTCCCGGACTTCCGGTGATTGCGATGTGTGCGCCGCCCGCCGTTAACGCCTCGAGCCAGACGGCGGTTTTTGCCTCGACATGAAGACAAATTCCGATCGTCAGACCTTCGAACGGCCTTTCCGCGCCAAGGCGCTTGCGTAACCCGCGCATGATCGGCATCCGTTCGCGGACCCATTCAAGCCGGCGGCGTCCGGCGGCGGCAAGTGACGCATGCGAGTTTGTCATTTCAGTCATCGTTTCAGGTCCGCTTGATCATGTCGCTGTAAGATTCGGCGATAAAATCGTTCGCGCCGATCCCGAAGAATCGGGCAAAATGTTCGCATTGTTCCTGAAGCCGGCCAACGCCGATTGAACCGTCACGGTCAATGGCCTCAACCTCCACGAACGACCCGAGCCCGGCGACTGAATCAAAGTGAAATTTGACGTTGTCGATAAAGTAAATTCTCCGACGTTTGTCGACAACGGTCATTATCCCGAGAGACTTGGTCAAAATCTCCTTCAGATCAGCGTTGGGCGAATGCTCATAAAGCAAAATCGCCGACTCTTTGGCATCGGCAAGGTCGGCACGATCGTAATGAATCAACGAATTCTCGATATTGCCCTCACGCAGCTTCAGGCGACCGTGCTTGACATTGAAATATGTGTCGATCTGATGGTCTTCGCCGACGAATTTCGGTTCAAGGCCGCGAAGTTTCTGCTCCAGCTCACCGGCATTTTCGGCCCGCGCCTTGAATTCAAAGTTGATAATCGCCATCGGATCTTGATTCTATCGCGGATCCGATCATCATCAAAAGTCATTAGATTCAGGCGGCGAACAGTTCGTGAAGCACTTCGACGGTTGCAACCCGATCGGCCGCGTCGAGCTCGCCTATCTTTTTGGTCAGCCGCGACTTATCGACCGTCAGTAGTTGGTCGAGCACGACGGCGCGCCGATTGCCGAGAAAATCAAACATAATACGGGTCGGATAGGCCCGGACGACCGATGACACCGGCGCGATGATGACCGTTTCGAGGTGTGCGTTCATTTCGTCGGGCGAGACGACGATACACGGACGCGTATCGCGGGCGTTCGGACCGTCGTCCATATTCAGCATGAAAATGTCAAAACGGTTTACCATCGCCAATTCTCCCTGATCGATGAGGTTTCACCGCCGACCATCAATTCGTCATCATTGTTGAGCGCCATTTGCCGAAAGCTCGCGTCCCAACCGGCGCGCGGCTTTCGCGATCGTTTGATCAATATTCCTTCGTCGCAGACTTCGAGCTCAACTTCGCCGCGGAGCCTGCTTTGATCGAGCAGTATTTTCGGAATCCGGATTCCCTGTGAATTACCGATGGCCACGATGTTGGTTTTCATGCCTACAATGTAATTACAATCGGCATTCGTGTCAAGTAAATTTTCGGCATTACAGTGTAATTACGTGATAACGGCACCGAAGACAAATTACCAGAAAAAGTCCCAACGAACGAAAAGCGTCGCGCCGAATATTCCTACTCGGCGCGACGCGGCTTTTTCCGGCGTTTCGTAAATCTATGAAATCGATTTCACGCCATTCATGTAGGGCCAAAGGACTTCCGGAATCTGAATAGATCCGTCTGCCTGCTGATAGTTTTCGAGGATCGCGATCCAGGTCCGGCCAACGGCGAGTCCTGAACCGTTCAATGTATGGACGAATTCCGGTTTGGCGCCGCCCGCACGCCGAAAACGAAGATTCATTCGCCGCGCCTGGAAATCGCCGCAATTGGAACAGCTCGATATTTCGCGATAAGTGTTCTGCGACGGCATCCAGACCTCAATGTCGTACGTCTTGCGTGAGCCGAATCCCATGTCGCCGGTTGAAAGAACGACGGTTCGAAACGGCAGGCCCAGCAGCTCAAGTATCCGCTCGGCGTTTGCGGTCAGCTTTTCGTGCTCCTCGTCAGACGCCTCCGGGAGCGAAAGTTTGACCAATTCAACCTTTTCGAACTGGTGTTGCCGGATCAAGCCGCGGGTATCGCGTCCGTAGCTCCCTGCCTCCGACCTGAAACAAGGCGTGTAGGCCGTGAAATACTTGGGCAGATCTTTCGCTTCAAGGATCTCACCGGAATGATAATTAGTCACCGGAACCTCGGCCGTTGGAATCAGATAAAAGTTCCGATCGTCGGTCAACTTGAACAAATCAGCCTCAAACTTCGGAAGCTGCGCCGTTCCGTAGAGCGCCGAACTGTTGACCATAAACGGCGGCAGCGTTTCGGAATAACCGTGGTCGCGCGTGTGGACGTCAAGCATGAAATTCACCAGGGCGCGTTCGAGCCGCGCTCCGGCTCCGTTGAGAATCGCAAACCGCGATCCCGTGATCTTCACCGCGCGTTCAAGATCGAGAATTCCCAGCGACTCGCCCAAATCGACGTGGTCTTTGACTTCGAAGCCAAAATCGCGCGGTTCGCCGCGGCGTCTGACTTCAACGTTCGCCTTCTCGTCGGCTCCGACCGGCACGTCTTCCGCCGGAATATTCGGCAGCACCGACAACAATTCGTTCATTCGGGCCTCAAAGTCTTTTCGCGACTCATCAAGCTCAGCCTGGCGATCCTTGAGACCGGCGACCTCGGCCTTTCTTAATTCGGCCTCTTCTCTCTGACCGGATTGCATCAGCGCTCCGATCTCTTTGCTCGCGGAATTCCGACGCGCGTTGATCTGATCGGATTCAGCAATAATTTTTCGCCGGTCTGTATCCATCACCGCAAAATCATCAAGCAAATCGGTCGGAAAGTTGCGATTCTTCATCGCCGTCCGGACGCCGTCGAGGTTGTCTCTCACAAAATTCAAGTCAAGCATAACTTCACAATTGTAAGTCTTTGATCGGCAATTGTGGAAATCGGGAACCCGACACAAAGCATCGCGAAATTGCCGCGACACGCTCGAAATTTGTTTCGAAGAGTCTTTTCACCTACAATTTTTCTTTCTCCGGAGTGGTGCAATAGCAACTCCGGAGCCGAATTTATGACACAAAAAGTTCGAAAAGCAGTATTTCCGGCAGCCGGTCTCGGAACACGATTTTTGCCTGCGACAAAAGCCTCGCCGAAAGAAATGCTTCCGCTTGTTGATAAACCGCTGATCCAGTATTCAGTCGAGGAAGCGGTGGCTTCCGGGATTGAGTCTGTTCTCATCGTCACGGGTCGCGAAAAGAGCTCGATCGAGAATCACTTCGATATCTCGTACGAGCTTGAAAGTCTTCTTCGGGAAAAAGGGAAGACCGAGTTTTTCGATCAGGTTCGCGCGATCTCAGAGATTTGCCGGATCAGCTACACGCGGCAGAAACAGGCGCTCGGGCTTGGCCACGCGATTTATCAGGCGAAGGACTTTTCCGAGAACGAGCCGTTTGCGGTTCTGCTGGCGGACGACGTCGTCGATGCCGAAAAACCTGCGCTTCGGCAGATGATGGATGTTTTTGAGGCGTACAACGCACCGGTGATCGCGACGATGCAGGTTGCGGGCGATGCGATTTCGCGGTTCGGAGTGATCGATGCCGAAGAAGTCGCTCCGAACGTTTTCAAGATCAACGACATGGTCGAAAAGCCAAAGTTTGCCGACGCCCCGTCGGATCTCGCGATCATCGGCCGTTATATTTTGACGCCGGATGTTTTCGACGCCATTGAGCGCACCGAAAAGGGCGCCGGCGGTGAAATCCAGATCACCGACGCGATGCGCCTCATGCTTCGTGAAGGAAAGCCGTTCTATGCCGTCAAACTTGAGGGAACACGGCACGACGCCGGCGACAAGCTTGGATTTCTGATCGCGACGGTCGAATTCGCGCTCAAACGCAAAGATCTTGGCGAAGAGTTTCGGGCGTTTCTGCGATCGCTCGAACTTTAAGCTGCGATTTATTTATCTTGCGTCCGGACGCCGTCTGTCGCTACAATCGAATTACTTTTCGTTACCTTCCCCGAAGTACGCTGCGAAAATTAATGCGAATGTTCCGTTCCATTATTGGACTAACGATCTCAGCCGTTTTACTTTTGCTTGCGTCAAACACATTGGCAAGTGCAAGATGCGCCGTGCCGTCTTTTGAGAACGCGCTCAAAGGCTCAACGGCGGTCTTTCTCGGCAAGGCAATTTCAGAGTCGACAGACGGTCAGACCCGCTGGTTCAAATTCCGGGCGACGAAGGTTTGGAAAGGCCGGGTGGCAAAAACCTTCACTGTCGGTGTGGCTCAAAATCGGACCTATCCGGGCTGGTTCCGTATCGGCGAAGATTATCTTGTTTTCGCGCGGTCAAATTCGGGGCGTCTTTACGTCGATCGATGCTCAAGAAGTCGGGAATCGGAGTTCGCGCAACAGGATCTTGGAAAACTCGGTGCCGGCAAAAAGCCGCGCTGAATGCGGAGAAAACATGGAAAAAACAAAACTTGGACTATTTCTGTATCTCGTTCTCGCGGTCATGTCGGCGACGGTTTTCGCCCAAGGCGTCGCGGCACCGCTGACGATCCGAACCCAGCCATACCTTTCGGGATTGGCTCAGCCGGTTCTTATCCGAACGGCAAAAGACGGAACAAAACGGCTCTTTGTCGTCCAGCAGCGGGGAATCATCCGCGTCGTTCAGCCAGGCTCTAACGTTGCAACCGACTTCATGAACATCGCGGCGAAGGTTAGTGCGTCCGGCAGCGAGCGTGGCCTGCTCGGACTCGCGTTTCATCCGCAATTCGCCTCCAACGGTTACTTTTTCGTCAATTACACGCGCGCGTCCGACGGCGCGACGATCGTTTCGCGATTTTCGGCGATCAACAACAATACCGCGGGCGACCCGAACAGCGAATTCACTTTGCTGACGATTCCGCAGCCCTTTTCAAACCACAACGGTGGAATGATCGAATTCGGCCCTGACGGAAATCTTTATATCGGAACGGGTGACGGCGGATCAGCGAACGATCCGGGCGCTCGTTCCCAGAATATCAATGAACTGCTCGGCAAGTTTCTACGCATTACTCCAAGTACGGCCGCCAATCCGACACCTCCGGGTTATACGAATCCGCCGGACAATCCGTACGTCGGCGTAAACGGTGCTGATGAAATCTATGCGATCGGGCTCCGGAATCCGTGGCGGTGGTCGTTTGATCGCGGCGGGACTAACCAGCTGTGGGCGGCGGATGTTGGCCAGAATGCCGTCGAAGAAGTCAGCATCATCAATCGTGCGTTGAACTACGGTTGGCGTGTTTATGAGGCGACGAGCTGCACCGGACTCGATCCTGCATTGTGTGCCGGCGGGGCGACGCCGATCACTCATACCCCGCCGATTTTTGAATATAACCATGTCAACGGTCGATGCTCGATCACAGGCGGATACGTCTACCGCGGCGGGATCAGAACACTTCCTGACGGCGCATACGTTTTCGCCGACTACTGCACCGGCGAGATTTGGGCCCGCGTCACCGGAAATCCGCAACTGCCGCTGATCGACACTTCGCGGCTCATTTCATCATTTGGTGAGGACGATGACGGCGAAATTTACGCGGTCGGCATCGGAAGCACGACAAACGCGACCGGCACGATCGAAAAGCTCGTTCGCGTCAGAGCATCGGCCGACTTTGACGGAGATCTTCGCACCGACGTTTCCGTATTCCGGCCTTCAACCGGTGTCTGGTACGTTCTCAACAGTTCAAACTCGACCGTCAGGATCCAACAGTTCGGACTCAACGGCGATATCGCCGTACCGGAAGACTTCGATGGCGACAATATCACCGATATCGGTGTCTTCCGACCTTCGACCGGCGTTTGGTATTCATTCCGCTCAAGCGACAATACGGTCGCGATCGGCCAATTCGGACTCGCGGGAGACCGTCCGGTTCAGGGAGACTTTGACGGCGACGGCCAGGCAGATAGGGCGGTTTTTCGGCCGTCAAACGGCGTTTGGTATGTTCAACGATCAAGCAACTCGAGTGTGGACATAACACCGTTCGGCATCTCGGGCGACATTCCGACAGCCGGTGACTTTGACGGAGACGGTAAGTCCGACCGGGCGGTGTTTCGACCGAGCACCGGAGTCTGGTATCGGATCGGAAGCATCAACGGTGCGGTCAGCCAACAGAACTTCGGTGCAGCCGGCGATATTCCGACTGCGGGCGACTTCGACGGCGACGGAAAGGTCGATGTCAGCGTCTTCAGACCGAGCAACGGCGTATGGTATCGGCTGCGAAGTTCCGACTCAGCGGTTTTGATCGGGCAATTCGGAATCACGGACGATATTCCCGTGGTCGGCGATTACGACGGCGACAGTCAAGATGACATCGGTGTATTCCGACCGTCGACCGGCGTCTGGTACACCCAAGCGACAGTCAACGGAACAGTCACGATCCGGCAATTCGGTGTCAACGGCGATGTCCCGGCGCCAGCGTTTGACACGCCGTAAAACGGAGAACTAAGCTACGAAGTTTGCGGCGCGCGCAAGGGTCAGAACATAGACTTTTCGCGCGCCGTTTGCTTTGAGTATTTCGGCACATGCCGAAGCCGTCGAACCGGTCGTCAAAACATCGTCGGTCAGAATGATCGCCTTTTCTTCGATTGCATTCGGCCTCGTCACTTGGAATGAATCGGTTACGGTTCGGGCCCGGGCCTTGCGATCCATCGCCGCCCGATGCATCTGCGTATGCCGTGTCCGAACAAGGGTTCCCCGATCAAGAGCGAGTCCGCGCCTTGCCGAGACAACTTCAGCGATCAACTCGGCCTGATTGAATCCGCGCTCGATCCGACGCTTTCGTGACAATGGAACGGGAATAACGAGATCCGCGTCGTAGAAGGGCGAGCGGTCAAAGGCGTCGATCAACAGGTCCGCCAACCTCCCGGATATAACCGGTTCCGACTTGAGTGCAATGACCGACGCCGCAAGCGCCGCTCCATATCGCCCGACTGATCGGGCGGCATCGTATGCATGATCGTCGCAAAGGTGACAAATGGGCTCAAACGGCGAGTCGCGCCCGACAAGATACTCAGAACACTTCACACAAAGCGTCTGATTGCCGTCGAATATCACTGATTTGCTCCAACAGGAATCGCACGCAGGACCGGCTACGTGTTGTTCGGTATTGCGTCCGCAAACCCTGCAGGCATGCGGAAAGACCGTGTTCAGTACTGAGTCGAAAATCCGGCGGAACATGAGTATGAGGTGATTTCCGCGGCCGGCAGCGAACTACTCTTCGTCGATCATCCCTTGTTCGACGAGTTCCTGACAGCTCAGGCAATAGCGCGCCCACGGGATCGCATCAAGACGCTTCGGATTGATCTCTTTATCGCAATTCTGACATGAGCCGTACTCGTCGTCGTCAATTCTCGTCAACGCCTCGTTGATCAGGCTGAGTTGCCGGCTCTCGTTTTCAGAAACGGCCAGCATGACGTTCTTCGAATAATTGCGGACAGCCAAATCAACCGGATCCGGCGTTTCGGAATCATCAACCGAAAGATCGTTTTCCTTAAGCTTTTTTAGAAGATTATCGCGTTCCGCGATGAGTCGTTCCTTGATTTGGTCGAGATTGATTTCAGTCATTTTTGATACGGAAAGCCCTTTATGATTGTAAATGCCCGGTAAAGTTGTTCCAACATCACGACACGCGCCATTTCGTGCGTAAACGTAAGAAACGATAAGGATAAACTATAATCTGCTCTTTCGACAACCGGCGGCGTCAAACCGTCGGCGCCGCCGATCACAAAACAGACTTCGCGAAGTCCGCGATTTTGCCACTTTTCGACTTCCTTTGCGAGGTCGTGCGACCCAACCGAGCGTCCCTTCACGTCCAGAATACAGACGAAATGGCTTGGATTCAGTTTATCCAGAATTAGTTTGCCTTCGACTTCTTTCCCGGCATCGCGAATCTCGACGATCTCGGTCCGGACGAAATGTGACAGGCGCCCAAGGTATTCGTCTTGAAGCGCCCGCCAGTTCTCCTGTTTTGCTTTTCCGACCCAGATAAATCGAAACTTCATTTCAGCTCTTGCGGAATTTCAACGTGACGCGCATCCCGCCACAAACGTTCGAGATCGTAGAACTCACGAGCCTTTTGTTCGAAGACATGGACGATGAAATCACCGTAATCCATCAAAACCCATTCGGCCGTCGTGTAACCTTCGGTTCGCACGGGTTTTCGCTTGAGCTGCTTTTTCAATTGTTCATCGATCTCGTCGGTGATCGCCTGAACCTGGCGCTGATTCGATCCGCTCGCAAGTATAAAAAACTCGGTAAAGCTCGCGACCTCGCGCAGATCGAGCGCAAGCATATCGGTCGCTTTCTTTTCGGAGGCGCATTTCAGCGCCAATTTGAACTCATCGTCGAGATCGGCGAAAGGCGTTGTGTGCTGTTCAATCTCAATCGTTACCGACTCGCGTTGCAGCGTCTTTTCCTGTAACTCTTCCATTACTTATAAAGTTCGTATTTTTCGACGTATTTTGCAACCTCGTTCGGAACATGGCTGGTCCAGTCCGAATTGCCGTCGCGGATCATCTGTCGGATCTCGGTCGCCGAAATATCGGCCATGACCGCATCCGTAATGAAGATATTCTCGCCAGACTCATTCGCTCCGCACTCCGCGACGCCTCGAAGATCGATGATACGGTCGCGAATCTGCGGCGTGACGTGGTCAAATCCGATCTCATAGTCCGGCCGTGTGACGACGACGATATCGACCATCGTCAAAACCGTCTCCCATTCGCGCCATGTCGTTATATCTCGCCATGAATCGGCGCCGATGACAAAAAAGATCCGCGCATCCGCCAGTTCTGTCTTGAGTTTTCCCAGCGTCTCGACCGAGTAAGGCCTCTCAGGAACGTCGAGCTCGATCTTTGAAACCGTGATCCGCGGTTCGTCCTTGGTCGCGAGCGCCAGCATCGCGTAGCGATAAAACGCCGACGTCGGCTTTTTGTCGCGCTTGTGCGGCGCGTGGAACGCCGGAACATAGACGAATTCGTCAAAGCCGAACACGTTGAGCAACGCGTGCGCGATCTTCAGATGACCGTTGTGCGGCGGATCGAACGAGCCGCCGAAGAATGCGATCTTCTTCATAAGGACTTTCGTGGCTTAGGATTCCGGCCGCCCTTCAAGCAATCCGCGGAAATGCGCGCAAAACCCGAGCAGGATGTCATCGGGGCAATTCGGATCGGTAACGAAGAACCAATAATCACCGTGCTGGTTATTGATCGAAAACTCATGGCCGCGCCAGGTCAGATCGAGCCACATCTCAATTACTCCGTCAGTTAAAAACCTGGTGACCTCGGCCCCTTCAAGCAACTCCGCGTGGTCCGCGACGTCATCAAAAAAAACGGCCTCCGGCATATCCGCAAAATGACGCGAACCGTCATTCATGCGCAAGTCAAACAATTCCCTAATCATCACCTTCGGTTGTCAGTTCGATCTCTGTCCGCTTCAGCTCATCGAGCGTCTTTGCGACCAGCGATACCAGCTCTTTTGTTCCTCTACCGGCGACGGCCGAGATTTCGAGAAACGGCTTCTTGTCCTTTTTCGCCCGCTTTCGAAGGCTTTCAAGCCTCTCGGGATCGTCCAGCGCGTCGGTCTTCGTCGCAACCACGATCTGCGGCCGCGATGCCATCTCAGAATTGTAGTTTGCGAGCTCGCGGTTGATGATCTCGTAATCCGAAACCGGATCGCGTCCCGAAAGCGATGATATATCGACGAGATGAAGTATCAATTTCGTCCGCTCAACATGTCTCAAAAATCGATCGCCGAGCCCGGCGCCTTCGGACGCGCCCTCGATCAAACCCGGGATGTCGGCGACGACAAACGTCTTGAAATCACCGAGATCGACGACTCCGAGGTTCGGCTCGAGCGTCGTGAACGGATAGTCAGCGATCTTCGGTTTGGCCGCCGAAATGACCGAGATCAACGTCGATTTTCCGGCGTTCGGGAAGCCGACGAGACCAACGTCCGCGATCAGTTTTAGTTCGAGCTGAAGCTCCTTTTCGTCACCCGGCCGGCCCGTGTAGTGAAACTTCGGTGCGCGCCGTGTCGGTGTCGCGAAGTGCGAATTTCCCCAGCCGCCCTTGCCGCCTTTGCCGGCCCTGAAACGCTGTCCGGGCTCGGTAAAATCGAATACGAGATCGCCCGATTCGGTATCGAAAACCTGCGTTCCGACCGGGACTTTGACAACCGCGTCATCGCCGTCTTTGCCGTGCCGGTTTGAGCCCTCGCCATGACGCCCCCGCTCGGCCTTGTGTTCCGGGTTGTAGCGCAAATGAAGCAAGGTGTTGAGCCCTTCGTCGGATTCGAGCCAAACATCGCCGCCCTTTCCGCCGTCGCCGCCGGACGGTCCGCCGCGCGGCACGAATTTCTCGCGACGAAAAGCCGTGACTCCGTTACCGCCGTCACCTGCTTTGATCCTGATTTTCGCGCGGTCGATAAACATAAGGAGATATTGTAGTCGATGAGGCGACAAAGTAGTAGGTAGGCGATCAGGCATTTCAGATTCCAGGCCTTCCTCTGAATTCGATACATTCCAGAAATTCCAGATATTCCAACAGTGCATACGGAATTCATTCTCGACAATCGCCGAAGGTGTTGGTCTGGAATTTCGGATTGCATGGAATGTCTGGAATGCTTGGAATGCAACGCCTGGAATTCAAAAATCAAGGGCGACCCCGATTTCTCGGAATCGCCCCTGATTTTTTTGGCGGCGTTCAAATGTACACCCTACTTGCCGCCGATTTGTATCCCGAAACCGTTCAACGGTGAACTTTGGTTCCGGTCAGCGCTGCTACTCCGCTTTCGCGTTTCGTCTCAGATCTTTCGACCGAGTGCGCCTTTAGG
>JBGASE010000288.1:0-2553 GCA_044229875.1 Pyrinomonadaceae bacterium
ATCGGACGCTTTCCGACTACACGCCGGTGACGCAGCTGAAATGGGTCGACGGTGGCTCGTCTCCGACAAAGAATTTCGGCGACGGACTGAAGCCGGAAACGGGACTTGAGGTTGAAATAACGATGAAGGTCGGCGGACTCGGCGGATTCTGGGATCTCCCGATCTATCGCGGCATCGTCAACGCCCCTTCGACGAATATCTGTTTCGAGGTCGGCGGCACGGCGTACAGGCCGATCGTAAACACCTGCAACAACACGAAGGCGACCGAGTCCGCTCACCTGAAGTTCGTAAATGAGGCCGGCTACGTCTCTTTCATGAAACTCGACTACACTGCGGAGCTCAGCGCCGCGAGCTTTGCGCCGAAATCCATCCGGACCGACGACACGCTGCTCGGGATGGAACGGAAGATCTATTTCCCGCGCGATTCGGTCGGAAGCGAAATGACACTCACAATCAATGGCAACGGAGTTGCGAAGCCGATCGTGCTCAGCAGAAAACTGACCGCGGCAAACCGTTCGGACGTGCCGTGCTACAAGGTATGGGGAGATGTTGTTCAACCAAAGGCCAGCCCGTGCGTGACGGGCAATACGGGCCGTACGATCCGTTTTTGGAACAATTCCGGAACGGTCGCGATGATTGAAGTCCAGCTGAACGGAAACATGTACGTCAGGTCAAACCTGATCAGTGTCACTCAAACCGAAACCGTGGATCTGCCGGTGCCGAAGACGAAGGACAGGATTACGGTTGATTTCCTTGCGGACCTTGGAAACGACCTTCCGAAAAAGGTCGTCTCGGTAACGATCCCGAACGGTTTCACGGGCGAAGCCTGTTACAAGATTGAGGGAACGATGGCTGACCAGGCGGTATCGACCTGCGATGAGATGGTCGGCGAAACGTTCGGCGACTCGCGGCATATCAGGTTTCAGAACGAGGCCGGGTACGACGCCCAGATGATCGTGTCGTATTTCGTCGATGAGGTGATCAACGGCCGGACGATGATGATGCCGAAAATGATCGTGACCGGAATGATCAACGGGCTCGGTGGAAAATACCGGATCGTCGCGATCCCGAAAAATACCTCGGCCGGGCAACCGGTAACGATTACGATGCAGGGAAGCGCGACGGTCAAGAATGACATTTTCTCAACGACGTTGCCGGGTGATTTCAGCGATAACCCGCAACCGTGCTTTAAGGTCACCGGAACGCTTTTTGACCCGGCGGCCAGCAAATGCAAGCCGTAACTCCGCGACACTTTGCGAATTTGATTCAGCTGATTCGAGGGGCGGTGACAGGCCGCCCTTCCGGATTGTCAATGTAATTCTGCGTTGGGCAGAGATTCCGACTAATCCTGACAATCTGAATCTGCAGACAGATGACAAACTATTGCCCCGAATTCTACGGACCAATATACGCGTTGCCCCGATCGCAAAATTGATTCAGCCGTCTTAGCCGGCGGAATTCAACGATTCAAATTTTGAGTGCATCTGTTTGAGAATTTCCAATTTCTCTTTGAGGACCTGACGATAATCGAACGAATCCGTATGATGCAGTTCGTCGAGAACCGAATTGCATTCGCTTTTCAAAACTTCTTCCAACAAAGCTCTTTCGTTTTCACTGAAGTCCAATGTCATAATTTTAACCTTCCTGAGTGTCATTCAACTTCCAACTGCTTATATTTTACAGACTTGCGCGCGCGCAGGCAATCGAGATCCGGAATCCGGCGCGGTTGATTCGGCTTTTTCGCGGACTTCATTTAACATTGGTGAAAATCGATCGCCAAACCGCCGAACCGAAGGAGCTGAACTATATGAAGAACGCCGTCTTTTTGTTGATTCTGGTACTTGCCACCATGATTTCCGCTTCGGGTCAGGACCGTCATTACTACCAATCGGAATTCACCAAAGAGGAATTTGCGGCGCGGCGGACGCGCGTGTTCGAAAAGATCGGCAAAAGCGCGTTTGCGATCATTCAGGGCGCACGCGGAACGGCCGATTTCAACGTTTTCAGGCAGTCGAACGAATTTTACTATCTGACCGGAATCGAATCGCCCCATGCGTATCTGATCCTCGACGGGCGCAATCAACGGACGACGCTCTATCTCCCGCATCGTGACGCGGCCCGCGAAAAGAACGAGGGCAAACTTCTTTCGGCTGAAGACGAAGAACTGATCATCCGGCTGACGGGCATCGATCAGGTTCGCGCGATCGAGTTTCTTTCGGCCGACATTTCCGGCAAGGGACTGCTCCGGCCGCCGCCGCCGGTGCTTTATACGCCGCTCAGCCCGGCCGAAACGGGAAGCGACAGCCGCGACGAACTTCTTGCCGAACAGGCCCGAGTCTCTTCCAATCCGTGGGACGGTCAGCCTTCGAGAGAATCCCGGTTTCGCGAGCTTCTCAATCAGCGTGTACCGCAGTTCGAGATCCGCGATCTTTCGCCGATCCTCGACGGAATGCGGAATATCAAGTCGCGGGAAGAGATCGAGGTCATCCGCAAAGCGACCGAGATCGCCGGACTTGCGATCATCGAAGCGATGCGTTCGACAGAACCGGGCGT
>JBGASE010000108.1:0-11718 GCA_044229875.1 Pyrinomonadaceae bacterium
CGGATTCTCCGGTCTTGCGGCGGCGTTCCCGCTGCTCATCAAAACGCTTTACGGCAACTTCCCGAATCCTCCCGATCCGCTCAAATACGCGTTTTTCGGACCGCTTATCGGATCGGCGAGCCGCGTCCTGTTCGGATTCGTCGCCGACAAGATCGGCGGCGCGATCCTGACGACGATCTGCGGAATCGCATTGATCGCCGGGACGATCGCGATGATCGCGCTCGGACTATTTGCGCCGACCAGTGCCGACCAATTCGGGATGTTCGTCGCGTTGATGCTGACCTTGTTTTTCTTTACGGGAATGGGCAACGCCGCGACGTTTCGCCAGTACCCGATCATTTTCGGACACAACCCGCGCCAGGCGGCGGGTGTCATCGGTTGGACGGCGGCGGTCGCGGCTTACGGTCCGTTCATTTTCTCTATGCTCATCAGCTGGTCGTTGTCGTCGGCCGGAACCGTCACGCCGTTTTTTGTCGGCTTGACCGCGTTCTTCGTTTTTGCGACGGCCGTCAACTGGTGGTTCTATACCCGTCGCGGTTGCGAGCGCCCGAGCTGACGGCGCGCCGATTGCGTCTTCATCCCGGGTGAGAATCGAACTTTTTGGAGACGTTGTTATGAATTCGAAATCAAATATCAAAGGACGGACCGCAAAATTGATCGCGTTCGCGATCGTCATGGCGATTTCGGCGGCGGTGATCGGCGGGGAATTTTACCCGCGAATCGTGGAAGCTCAAACGGCCGAGACGGACGATCCCGCGGTTTGGGGAAAGCGTTTCCCGATGCATTACGCCGATTATCTGAAGACCGTTGATCAAAAACGGACGAGATTCGGCGGATCGGAGGCGATCCAGGTTACGCCAAAGGAATCCGATCCGCGGACGGTCGTCGCCCAATCACGGCTCGAAGAAGATCCGCGGCTGAAGACGATGTGGGACGGATATGCGTTCGCGGTCGACTTTCGCGAAGAGCGCGGGCACGCCTATATGCTCGAAGACCAGACGTTTACCGGCCGGCAACAGGCGGTAAAACAGCCCGGGTCGTGCATCAACTGTCATGCATCGGCATATCTGACGTATAAGCGGCTCGGCGATGGCGATATCTTCAAGGGATTCGACGCGCTCAACAAAATGGCGTTCGTCGATGCGCGCAAGGAAGTCACGCATCCGGTTTCATGCATCGATTGCCACGATTCCGCGACGCTCAAACTCCGCGTCTCGCGGCCGGCGTTCATCAATGGCATCAAAGCATTCAAGGCATCGCAGGGCGTCGCCGATTATGACGTCAACCGCGACGCTACGAAGGCCGAAATGCGATCGTTCGTCTGCGGCCAGTGCCATGTCGAATATTACTTCAAAGGCGAAGGCAAAACGCTGACGTTCCCGTGGAGCAAGGGACTCAAGGTCGAAAACATTCTCAGTTTCTACGACGAGGTCGGCCACAAAGACTGGACCCACAAACAGACGGGCGCGAACGTTCTCAAAGCGCAGCACCCCGAATTCGAAATGTACAACCAGGGCTCGCATGCGCGGGCCGGCGTCTCGTGCGTCGATTGCCACATGCCGAAAAAGACCGGACCGGCGAAGATCACGGATCATCAGGTCCGAAGCCCGCTGCTGATGGTCGATCAGTCATGCAACGCCTGTCACAAGGTCGATGCCGAAGAGATGAAGAACCGCGCGGAGACGATCCAGACGCGGACGTTCAACGGCCGCAATCTGGCGATGGACGCATTGCTCGACCTGATCGCGCAGATCAAGGCGGCAAAAGATGCCGGCAAGACCGATGCGGAACTCGCCGAAGCGCGCGATTATCAGCGCAAAGCGCAGTTTTATCTTGACTTCATCGAAGCCGAAAACTCGATGGGATTCCATGCTCCGCAGGAATCGGCGAGGATCCTCGGTGAATCGATGAACTTTTCGCGGCTTGGAATGATGAGCCTCAGCGGCGTCAAGCCGGTGAAGCCGTTCCAGATGCCGAAAAACTAGTATTTCTGACAATCGCCGTCATCCGGTCAGTCACCGCAGATCTGGCTCTCAGAAACGCGGATGGCGGCGATAGCCTTATCAAAAATCATGAAAACGCTGACATTTATCATTCTATTGATGCTTACGATTCCGGTTTCGGCACAGACCGCGTCCGATGTTCAGGATCAGATCAAACGACTTGAAGAGCAGGTTAAGGCGATGCAGGCGGAGCTTGAAAAGCTGAAACAGGCGTCGGCCATTCCGGCGCCGGCTGCCAAGCCCGAAGCGGCAAAAACCGAACCGACGGCAGAAAAGAGGTCCGAACCGGAGAAGAAGTCGCCGGGCTTCGGACTCGGAAACGGAGTCCGCGCGGTTCCGTACGGCACTGTCTATTTCAATCTCTTTGGAAATGACGCCGGTACGAACAATAATGACATTCCATTATTTGCGACGACATCCGGTCGCGGCAACGTGAGCGCGAGCGTCCGGCAAACACGGCTGGGAATCAGGATCGAAGGACTCAAGATCGGCAACGCGAAGGTTTCCGGTGTCGTTGAAACCGATTTCTACGGCGGTTCGCCGGCGATCTCGATCGGTGAAAACTTCGGCGTCATCCGGATGCGGCTCGCACTCGCGAAGGTCGACTGGAAGCAGACCTCGATTGTCGTCGGGCAAGACTGGATGGTCTTTGCTCCGCAAAATCCGGTTTCGATCGCCGATGCCGCGATTCCGCAGTTTGCGGCTGCCGGCAACAACTGGGCCCGACTGCCACAGGTCAAATTCGAGCAACGATTTGCCGACGGCAAAGTTGTTTGGCAAGGCGCGGTCCTCGCACCGCAGACCGGCGATTCAAACGCGACCGCCAATTTCCTTCAGCAACCGAATACCGGCGCGCTGTCCCGAATTCCCTTTCTGCAAACGCGATTCGGATTCGCCGATAAGAATTGGCTTGGACTCAAGAAGCCCGGAACGATCGGCGTCTCAGCGCATTACGGGCAATCGCGCGCAACCGCAACGACGGCGCCGCTTGTCGATTATGACATCGATTCATACGGTGTCGCGCTTGACTGGAACTTCCCGCTTCACAAACGGATCTCTTGGTCGGGCGAGGCGTTTCTCGGTCAGAATCTCGGCGGATTTCAGGCTGGCATCTTTCAGAATTACAACACGGACTATGCGGTCCGAAACGGATCCGTGCTCGTCGCCCGGGGCGTTCGCGGAATCCGGACATACGGCGGCTGGACGCAACTCGGCTTTACCCCGAAATGGAACAAGGACAAGCTGACGATTTACGGTTCAGTCGGGCTCGACGATCCGCGCAACAGTGATCTCGTGAACACTCGAAGCCGCGATTTCAGAAGCCGGAATCTAGCGTGGGCAATCGACGCGATCTACAAATTTACGACGCAGTTTCAGATCGGACTCGAATTCAGGCAACTGAATACCAACTATCTGATCACCGGTCGCAAACGCGCGAACCACTTGAATCTGGGCGCCGCTTACAGCTTCTGAGATTCGCGAGCGTCGATATTCACGAGTTTTGAATCTTGATTCCAGGTGCCTGTCGGAATAATCCGGCGCCCGAGTTCGAATCGGATCCGGCGTGCGACGCACTCGTCGCTTTGATGGCGACCAGCGAAGTTGAGATCGAGCCGTTGGTTTGAACCCGCGCCGGTTGTTGTGAAACACGCGATTCTCGCGAAAAGCGCGAAAGATCGCGTGTTTCACAAACTCCGATCAGGATTTGATTGATGACACCACGTTTCATTGCGCACCACATGGTGCGATCGTCACGACGCATGCGTCGCAAGCTTGAAAGCCGTGACGCTCAGTTATTCCGATTTCCACGACCGGATCCTTGAAGTCCTTATCAAGAGTCGGATTTCAATTATCTTTGACCGGTTCCTCGTCGCCGTCAAGAATTCGAACTTCCGAACCATACTTCTGGTAATCCTTGAACCGAATCAGGTTACGCGTTTCGTAGACCTGTCGGCCGTCGCGAATCGTGAGCCGAACGTCGGAGAGCGAAGGCAGCAGATAATCGAGCTCGTTGATCTTTACCCAATCATAATCGATGACGCGCCGTGCGGCCCGGATCGGAAAGGCTTCGGGAATCGACGTCGCATCGTTCTCAATTCTCAGGACCCGGAAATTTTCGCGATCGACCCAGATCTTTCCCTTCATTCCGGTGATCGTCGATTCGGAAACCGCTCCGCCGTAGATCAGAGCTTGCTGAGCCTTTTCGGCTTCGATCGAATAGTCGAAGACGATCGCGTTTCGGCTCCGGATCAGCGCCGTGTCGGAAACCGCGAATTCGGTCGCATTCTCGGGTTTGAAGATCTTGGCGAGAACAGTTACGAACTCGCCGGTCGAGCTGGTTCCGCCGACTTCTTCGTACGAGCGTTTTGACTGCGGATTGGTTTGCAGGACGCCGTTGACCGAAAGAATTTTGTACTCTTCGGCGCCGTCGGCGCGGTAGCTGACGGCGACAACCAACCGATCACGGTTCTGGAAGTTGTTTGTTCCGGCGTACGAAATCGAGCGCTGGATCTGCTGTTTGACGACGAAGTCAGGCATCTCTTCAAGCGCGAGCAAAGCCGCCTCGCGTGCCTTTGCGATGACCGAGTCGGACTCTGACTTGTCGGGAAGTTTGGCTGCCGTCGGGTCCGATTTTCGCCGGCCGGCTTCATCGAGCGCTCGTTTGAGCTCGGCGTTGTTGCGGCTCTTTGACGTTGTCAGCCCGCGAATTCCGTCGGTAACGACAAAGTCAATTCCGCGTTTTCGAAGATCAGCGATGAGTTCTTCGGCCGCGGCCGGCGATTTCTGCACTTCATACAGTCGCTTGACGTATTCCGCCTGCGTCAGCGGTTTTGACTGAACGGGTTGCCCCGCGCCATTCAGGGCGGCGGATGCAACAAATAAAAAGGTAATAAGAAAGCGTTTCATCTGAAGAAATAAAGATGCGTTCAGTTGAGGTCGCGGTTGCCTTTCGACAGACATCAGATGTCAGACGGCAGTTGTCAGACGTCAGATGTCAGACGTCAGATGTCAGACGGCAGATTCCAAGTATTTCAAGTTCCAGATTCCAAAATCGAAAATCGAAAATCGAAAATCGAAAATCCAAAATCGAAAATCCAAAATCGAAAATCGCACCGTTTCACGCCTGAAGGCGTAACTCTGACGGAAATCCAAAATCGAAAAGCGGAAACCGAGGTTTCCGCTTTTCAAGTAACGATTGGTTGAATTATTAGTTCACCCACTCTTCTTCGTAGTTGAGCTGCCAATGACGCGTGACCCATTTTTCGGCGGCCGTCATTGCAATCGTCTTCCATTTCTTGACGTTTTCAAGGATCGAAAGCGCCGCGAGCGGCTGGCTCGGATCGCGCTCGACCCTGATCACTTCCGCCGGAACTTCAATGATCGTCTCTTCGTCTTCAAGGACGCGGAGCTGAATTTCGCTACCGACCGGCGGCAGAAATTCAAGGCTGACGAGCGTGCTCGATTCGCCTACGTTTTCCGTAAGTCCATTGACATGAACGGTTTCGCCGCTTTCCTTGTCGACCCAACTCGCCTGAACGACGAGATTCGCCATGATTCGTTGATTATACGGATTCTTAACAGGTGCTTCTGAAATATGTAAATTTGCCATAATAATTTCCCCCTTACTCTCTGAACTAATTTTAACTTCGACCGGCACCGCCGATCTCAAATTTCGCGACTAATCTAAATCAAATTTACAAAAAAGTCAAGTATATAAAATCCGCTCAAACCGCTCAATGTGAAAAAAAGTACAAATTTAATGCATTTGCAGACATAAATTAATTTGTGAATTTCAAAACTTGACATCTTAAATCCGAAATGTTCTCATGAAATCGCTCAAACCGCTCATGCGGACAAGGAGGCATACGATGAAATTCAATCAGATCAAAGAACGCGTCACGGAAATCCCGTACTTTTCAAACGCCGGCACAGTCGAGAAAGTTGCAGAAGCTTCGCTGCCGACCGAATTCGGCGATTTTCGCATCGCCGGTTATCGGTCGCTCATGACCGCCGAAGAGTTCGTCTGCGTATACAAGGGCAATTTGACCGAAGATATTCCCGCGCTTGTGCGCATCCACTCGCAATGTCTGACCGGCGACGTGTTTCACTCGACGAAGTGCGACTGCGGTCCACAGCTCCAGCGGGCGCTCGAAATGATCGGACGCGAAGGCCGCGGCGCGATCGTTTACCAGCATCAGGAAGGACGCGGCATCGGGATCATCAACAAGATCCGGGCCTATGCGCTTCAGGACGAGGGCGCCGACACGATCGAGGCGAATGAGCGCCTCGGGCTCGGCGTCGATCTGCGCGAATACGGACAATGCGTTGAAATTCTTCGCGATTTGGGTCTGCGGCGCGTCCGCGCGCTCTCAAACAACCCCGAAAAGCTTCAGGCTATGCGCGATGGCGGACTCGAAGTCGAAGAGCGCGTGCCGATCGAATTCAGGCCGTCGAAAAATACGCTTCGATATTTGAAGACAAAGAAGCTTCAAATGGGACACATTTTGCAACTTGTAAGCTAACCCCCGTGACCTCCTTCATTTGGCCGGTTCGAATGCGTTTTGTTCGTCCCGGCCGTTTTTTTGTCAAAACTGGAAATTTGCCATCGTGTTGGACTATAATTCGACCACTTTTCCATAAGATTTCCTTAATTGAAGCGAGGGTACGGCAAATGATGAAACTCTTTCGGCATTCGGCGGTTGTGACCTTGATATCGATTTTGACGCTTGGCACTTCAGCGCAGGTTCCTTTGATCGAAGATTGGAATGCTTCGGCGTTGAAGACGGAATCGCAGGAGTTCGACGCCGCTATCATCAAGCAGATTATCGTAACCGGCGAAGCATCAGGCTGGGCGGCGACCGATGTCGCGATCTTCGAAACGACGGATAACGGCGAGTCGTGGCGTGATCTCCAGATCGCGCGCGCCGAAACCGAATCGGTTGCGGGGATCGCCTCGGACAATGGTCGATTGGTTTACGCCCTGTCGGATACATCGCGCGGCCGGATCGTAATTTTCGCGCATTCGGCGAACGGATTCGCTGCCGATGAGATCGAGTTGACTGATGCTCATCGTGAGGACGCAAGTCTTGATCGTGTCCGGTTCGAAACACCCACTCGGGTTCGGATTTCGCTTGCGTCAAGCTCAAACTTCACCCGAAGCGCGGTTTATGAAAAAAGCGCCGGCGAATGGGTGATGAGCGCCGAATCGATGTTGCCGAACTCCGAATCCGATCAGTCGGCATTGCAAAACGGTGCAGGTGTCATCGAGGAAAGCTCGTTCGGCGGGAATCGCTGGGTGCTTACCTCGGAAGGCGAATGCGCAGGCTTCAAATCGGGCTGTCGCCAACGCACCACGATCCTCAACGGAACTCGAAACATCACTCCCGGACCGGTCACCGCGGCTGACAAGCTTGCGGCCGCGCGATCAAGGCTCGAAGCCGAGAGATCGGTCTTCGCCCAACCGCCTGGCGGAAATACACGCATCAGCCTGAATCGCGGATTCGACAAATGCACTGCCGGGACGGTCGCCCAAATGCAGACATGGTGGGACAATTCCTACTTTTTCGACGCAAACATCTACATGTCGGGCCGAAACCGAGCCTGCTCGCAGCCGCAATTGACTGCGGCTTGGGTCGACGCCGTGACGAACCAAGGTTGGGGGCTGATTCCGACGATCGTCGGTTATCAATCGCCATGTTCCGTCAGTACATCAAGCGTCAAACACAGTTCCGATCCCGCAACCGCCGAACAACAGGGTCGCGGCGAGGCCGATATCGCCGTCACCGATGCGATCAATCTCGGGATCACCGCCGGCTCGGTGCTTTATTACGACATGGAGCGGTACGACGACGTCAGCGGAACCGGCGCCTGCTCGACGCCGACCAAAGCGTTTCTCAAAGGTTGGACCGATCGCGTCAAGGAACTCGGCTTCAAATCCGGCGTTTACGGATCACCGACAAATGCCGTCGGCGACTGGCTGAGCATTCCTGAGGCAAGCCGTATGGATGCCGTCTGGCTCGCCCGCTGGGACAATGTGATGTCGGTCTGGACCTACAATTCACCATCGCCGGTCGTACCAGCATCGGCGTGGGGAAATCATCAGCGGATCAAACAGTGGCAAGGCGACCACAACGAAACCTGGGGCGGCGTGACGTTCAATATCGACAGCAATATCGCCGATGGTCCGGTGGTTTCGAAACTGATCGCGAAGAACCGACGCGCCGATTACGACGGCGACGGCAAGAGCGATATCGCCGTCTGGCGCCCGTCGACAGGCGTTTGGTACGTCGCCAACAGCGCATCGCCGACATATCTGATTCAGGCGTTCGGAATTTCAACAGACATCGTGACGCCTGGCGATTTTGACGGCGACGGCAAAACGGATCTCGCGGTTTGGCGGCCCGACACCGGCGTTTGGCATATTTACTCGCGTTCGATCTACACCGCAATTCAGTTTGGATCAAATGGGGACATTCCGGCGGCCGCCGATTACGACGGCGACGGCCGGATCGACATCGCCGTTTATCGGCCGTCGACCGGAGTCTGGTATATCAAGAACAGCTTCGACAGCCGCGGTACGTCGTATTCGATCCAGCAGTTCGGACTTTCCGAAGACAAACCCGTACCCGACGATTTTGACGGCGACGGCAAAGCCGATATCGCCGTTTGGCGTCCTAGCGCCGGTGTCTGGCATGTCTTGCAAAGCACTAACGGATACACGTCCGTGCAGTTTGGACAGACAGGTGACAAACCGGTTCAGGCCGATTTTGACGGCGATGGAAAGTCGGATTTCGGAATTTACCGTAACGGAACCTGGCATTTGTCGCAAAGTCAGGCAGGATTTGCATCCGTTCAGTTCGGTCTGGCTGAGGACATTCCGTCCGCCGGCGATTTTGACGGTGACGGCAAATATGATGTCGCCGTCTTCCGTCCTTCGACCGGAATTTGGTATTTGAACCGCAGCCAGGCGGGATTTTCCGCGACGCAATTTGGAATTGCTGGCGATCGGCCGGTAGAATCCGGCTATGTACCGCAAAATTGACGGTTCATTTCAGAACCCCGCGATCCTGGCCGCGGGGTTCTTTTTTTGAAGGCGAAACGAATCCATTTCCGCGAATAACGTTGGTCTGTTTCGCGTGCTTCGCGCAGTTCGCGTTCAAAGATTTTCCATTCCATATGTTCAGTTTTGTAATCGAAATTCATTCGTCAAAGATCGCGGCGACGATCGCTAATTGACTCAAAATTAACGCGCAGTTAACAAACCGCTAACTTCGTTCGGTCATCCTCACTAACTAAGGTATTCAATTTGCTTGTTTACCAACCCGACATACGAAATATGCTTGCGAAAATTGTTGCTAGGCTATCGAGTACTGCTTCGCAGAGCGTGTTAAGTGAATAAATAAGTGATTTTAGGGACGCGGACGTTGAGATTTGCGATGCTTTCGGTGGCGGTTTTTGAATCGAAAAATCCAAAAATCGGTATTCGAAAATCCAAATTTCGAGATAGTTTTCCGTGTCTGCAGTTTTCGAAGCAATTTTGCTCCACAGATTTTTCGATTTTTTACGAGGTTAATTGAGACTAATGACTAAAAACTTTTCATCAAAATTTTTAGCCGTCGCGTTTTCGCTGCTCCTCGGTGCTGTGTCGGTTTTCGCACAGTCGCAGGGCAGCACGGGCAGCATCACCGGTATCGTTTCCGATTCGACCGGCGCAGTTGTCCCTAACGCAACGGTTACCTTGACCAGCAAGGCGACAAATCAGTCGCAGACGACGACCACGAACAGCGACGGCGGTTACCGCTTCGTTTTGCTCCAGCCGGGCACCTACTCGGTGAAAACGACGGCTTCGAGTTTTGCCGAGCAGACGCTCGAAGTCGAAGTTCAGGTTGGACGTACGACCGACGCGAACTTCACGCTCGGCGTCAGCGGCGTTTCTGCGCAGGTTGAAGTTACGGCCGAAGGCGTACAGGCGACGACCAGCAACTTTGACGCGGTTCAGAATGAGACCGCGATCCAGAATCTGCCGATCAACGGCCGCCGCTTTCAGGATTTCGTCACGTTGACCCCGACCGCACAGGTCGATCCGTCGCGCGGTCAGATCACGTTGTCGGGACAGCGCGGTATCAACACCAACGTCAACGTCGACGGTGTTGACTACAACCAGCCGTTCTTCGGCGGTGTCCGCGGCGGCGAACGTTCAAACTCGGCGTTCACCATCCCGCAGGAATCGATTCGCGAATTTCAGGTCGTTGCCGCCGGTTACTCGGCTGAGTTCGGCCGTTCGTCGGGCGGTATCGTCAACGCGGTTACGAAAGCCGGTGACAACAACCTCCGCGGTTCGCTTTTCTATTTGCTCCGCCCGGAACAGTTTGCCAAGGCCAACAAGTATGCAGATGCGCTTTATGAGCAGCGTCTGAGCCAGATTGTTGTCAACGGCGTTCGCGGTGTTGATGCGACTCTCGCACCGACGCAGCATCAGTTCGGCGGATCGATCGGCGGACCGATCGTCAAAGACAAGCTCTTCTTCTTCGGATCATACGAACAGCAGCGTTTCCGCGCTCCGCGTCAGGTTCTGTACGGCAACATTGTCGGACTGACGCCGACCGCATCGCAGACCGAAGCGTTCAACTTCTATCGGTCGAACGAAGTTCCGTTCCAGCAGACCAACGATGCGTTCGCCGGTCTCGGCCGAATTGACTGGTTCATCAACGATTCGAACCGTCTCAACGTTCGTTACAGCCACAGCCGCAACAATGCGAAGAACGCTGTCTCGACTGGTGAAACTGCTCTCGATCCGACGACGACAAACTCGCTTTCGACCAACGGTACCGAAAAGAACAACAACAACATTATCGTTGCTCAGTTGATCTCGAATTTTTCGCCGACGATTGTCAACGAATTCAAATTCCAGTGGGCGCGTGAAGAGCGTCCCCGTATTCCGAATGCGATCGTTGCCAACATCAACACGGCCATCGGCGTTTACGGAACCCGCAACTTCCTGCCGACGACGCAGTTTGACAAGCGTTTGCAATTCGTCGATTCGATGACCTGGATCAAGGGCAACCACACGGTCAAGTTCGGTGGTGAGTTCAGCAACATTTACGCTGCTCAGGAATTCGGTTTTAACCAGACCGGTGTTTATACGTTTGCCGGGTTGACCTCGACGACGGGAATCCTCGATGCGGTCGGTACGACGCGTACGGCAGCGTTCCTCGGACGTTTCGATACGACGACCGCACGCTACAATCAGCAGATCGGTAATCTCCAGGCTGCTTACACGGTACGCGAACTCGCAATGTTCGCGCAGGATTCGTGGCGCGTGAACTCGAAGCTGACGCTCAACTTCGGTCTCCGTTATGAGAAACAGTTCAATCCGTCGGCCGAGGCGAACAATACGCCGGTCATCGATTTGATCCGTAACACGCCGCTTCCGCTTTTCGGCGGCCGGACGATCGATCCGACGCAGATTCCGGACAGCCAGAATCAGTGGGGACCGCGCGTCGGTTTCGCGTATGATCCGAAGGGCGACGGCAAAACGGTCATCCGCGGATTTGCCGGTGTTTACTATGCCCGCACGCCGCTTCTCGTGCTTGCGGGGCCGTTCAACAACTTCCGCGATCCGGCTGGCGACCTTTCGGTCACGCTCGGTTCGCCGGCATTCAACGCAACTGGTTTCAACCAGGCCGCGTTTGACGCCGCGAATCCGAACTATGTT
>JBGASE010000289.1:0-2547 GCA_044229875.1 Pyrinomonadaceae bacterium
ATCCCGGTATCACGGAAAGATCGTCCTTGAACCGCAGTCGCGTGATCGCCCAAGACTTCGTCAGCTGGTCGATCAGAAAGACCGCCGCGGCAGCGCCGAGATACCCGAGTTTCCAAAAAATGTCCTTCTTGTTCACGTTAAACAGCTATTCTGTATACGGGAAGACTGCCTTAGGCGCTTTGTAACGGCGCCACCAACCGGCGTAGCAGACGTCCGTGCAGCCGATCGCGTAGGTGACGACCTTCCATCTTGCGCCCGTCCTCCTCAGCAGAGCGAAGAAGTTGTTGTCGAACATATCCGCGTCGATCGCTTTTTGATACGGGGTTCTCCGGTAGTCGGGCTTTCCGCCGCTTGTGTTCTGCGGATCGCCGGACACGAACGCCCAAACGCCGGAAACGTTGAAATTCTCGACGCTGAACACGATTTTTTGTTTCAGTTCTTTTTCGACCGGCACGCGCAACGCAGCCAGGATTGTGGTGCGTTCGGCCGATCCTTTCTCAGGTGTGTGTACCCTTTGCGCGATCGCTCCCGTGGTCAGGACCAGCAGGGAGACGATAAAAATCATTGTTTTTCTCATTTATCCGAGTCTCCGCGTTAGCGCATTTTGCCCGCGAATTCTCGCAAATCAGCGCGAATTGACGGGTAAATAATCAAAGAAGATTGATCAAGAAGACCAAGTAGCGATCCATCATCATTTACCGAATCCAAGCGGTCAAGTTGATCCTCGATTCGTGTTAATTGGCGAAGATTCGCGGGCAGAAACCTGTTTCCAGTAAACATGTTGGGTTTAGTTGTCATGCGGCGACTTTAAGATATTTGTTCGCGACGTACGGATGCTTCGGATTGACGACGAGTTTTTGCTCTTTCGGATGAATGAGGACATCCATGTCCTCCATCGGGATCGATCCGAGCAGGACGTCGTGAACGGTCGGCAGAACGACGGCGTCGCACGTCGTCCGGCGGTTCTCGAACCTGACCTCGACCGGCCCGACGACGTCGACCTCGATCTGAGTTTCGTTTGCGAACGTCACGTACTGACGTTCGATCAGCGGCAAGTCGAGCTGATTCCTGACATCGTCGTTGATCGTAAGCATATATGCGCCGGTATCGACCAGCGAACGGACCGTTAATTGCTTTACCTGATCTTCTTCGATGAGGTTTTTCCGAAGAAGGTAGGTTTCTCCGGCATTGAGCAGTTCGATATCTGCGTAGACAAGTCCCATTTCATTTTTCCCCGTTTCATAGAGTGTTTTCGGTTTTCTGTCTTTCGAAACCAGTTTGATCATGATGGCAATAGTTTACAGGTTGCGGGAATCGATTCCAAAAGATCGGAAGGGTAGACCGTGGACAGTTGACCGTAGGTGGTATTGAAGTCACTTTCGTCAACTGTCTACCGCCTACCGTCTACGGTCTACTTTTCTCGATCTCCAAAAGCACCGGATAACAGCGCTCGCAGACTGTCGGATAGCGTTCGAACTCGCCGACCCGCGTCGAAAAATTCCAGCACCGTTCGCATTTTTCGCCGTCAGCCTTTTCGATCTTCACCGCGAACCCATCGCCCTGATGCACCTCGACCTGCGACGTGATGAAGATGTAGCGCAGATCGTCGAAGTACTGCGTTAGAAAAAACAATGTGTCCTTGTCGACCGTGAGCACGACCTTTGCCATCAGCGACGAGCCGATCGCGCCGGCGTTGCGCGCCTCCTCGAGCGCTTTGAGGACGCTTTCGCGGATCGCGAAGATGCGTTCCCAGCTCGCCAAGAGCTCCGAACTGTCGGCGTCGGGCATCCGCGGAAACTCCGCCATGTGAACCGAGGGCAGCTTCTGACCCGGAAGGTCTTCGAACGCCTCATCGGCCGTGAAAGCCAGGACCGGCGCAAGCAATCGGCAAAGCCGGTTCGTGATCAGGTACAGCGCGGTCTGCGCCGAGCGCCGTTCGAGCGATTTCGCCTCGCAAATGTATAACCGGTCTTTGATGATGTCGAAATAGCGCGCCGAAAGCGTCACCGTGACGAGGTTGTAAAGCGTCTGATAAACCGCCTGAAAATCGTAATTCCGATAACCGGCGAGCACTTTCTTTGTCGCTTCGTCAAAGCTCGCGAGTGCCCAACGATCGATCTCGAGCATCGATTTCGATGACACGACGTCGGTTTCAGGATCGAAACCGTCCAGATTCCCAAGCGCGTAACGCAATGTGTTTCTGAACTTTCGGTAGGCGTCGGTGACACGCTGAAGGATCTCGTCCGAGCAGCGGACGTCCTCCGTGTAATCGACCGCCGCGGCCCACAGACGCAGCACGTCGGCGCCCGACTTGTTGATGATCTCGATCGGCGCGGTGACGTTCCCGAGCGATTTCGACTGCTTTTTGCCCTCGCCGTCGACGACCCAGCCGTGCGTGATGATCTGTTTGTACGGCGATTGGTCGTGCGCCGCCAGCCCGCACATCAGGCTTGAGTTGAACCAACCGCGATACTGGTCGCCGCCTTCGAGATAGACGTCGGCCGGGAATCGGAGCGTGTCGCCGCGCGTCTCAAGCACCGCGATGCA
>JBGASE010000290.1:0-2545 GCA_044229875.1 Pyrinomonadaceae bacterium
GGGATCGTATCGTGCACGAATTGCCAGGCGCGCTTTGCCGAAGGAGTCAAGTTTTGCGGGCGCTGCGGCAACCGGAAGTTCACGGTCGTCAGTCCGGGCGTCAACTCCCGAAACTACATGACCTGCCCGAAATGCTCTTCGATGCTCCCCGAAGACGCCCGGTTTTGCGGTCGCTGCGGTACTCATTTCAGCGCCACCGGAACCGGAATCAGACCGCCGGGACAAACGTCGGCGGGTTTCGCGCCCTCAGGCAGCCAAACACAGCCGCCGTCGTTTTCGATTCCTCCAGCGAACCCGCCGTCGGTCCAGCTTGTCTGCGGACGTTGCGGCAACGCGTTTGCTCCAGGTATTCGTTTTTGCGGAAAATGCGGCAATCGGCTCGGCTGAGTACCGGCCCGCGGAATTGGTCGCGTCCTCGATTTCCGGCTCTCGGCATTCCCCAAAATCTGATGCTCCGCCGGCAAATATGTTAATCTTGTTGCCGATATGAAGATTTGTCCGCAGTGCAATCAATCGTATTCGGACGACGGGTTGAATTTTTGTCTCAACGACGGCAGCGTGCTCAGTGTTCAATCCTCGGGTCCTGAGGCCCGGACGATGGTGTTCGAAACATCGAGACGGACGAATGAGTATCGGCCGGAACCTCAGTTTCAGCCGCCGGCAGTATGGCAGAACCAGCAGAATATCCAGCCCGCTGGCCACGGTGCAATGATGCCGCGGACCGGAAACCGGGATCAGTCTCTGTCGATCATTTCTCTACTGCTCGGAATCGCTTCGATGGTTCTCGGCTGCTTTTTGATCGGAATACCGCTCGGCATCGGAGCGATCGTTACCGGCGGACTGGCGATCCGGAACGAGAACGCTCAGCCGGATCGGTACGGCGGAAGGGGAATGGCGATCGGCGGCGTCGTCACCGGCGCGATCGGACTGGCGATCGGATTTATCTTTGCAATTTTAATAATTTTCGACTGATAGGATAGAATCAACATTTACCTTTAGGGATGCGAGTGACACTTCGCGTAGTGGCCGGACCGCAAACGGGACGCCTCTTTACGTTTGAACAACACGAGACTTTCATGATCGGGCGCAGCGAGGACTCGCATTTTTGTCTGCCCCAGGACAAGTATTTCTCGCGTCACCACTGCATTCTCGAAATTGCGCCGCCGCAGTGTTTTCTTCGCGATCTCGGCTCAACGAACGGCACTTTCGTCAACGGTATACGCGTCGATTCAGTCTATCTCAAAAGCGGCGACCGGATTCAGGGCGGCGAAACGGTGCTCGAGGTCGAAGTCAGCGCCGACCAGATTTCAACAACACCGCATACGCCGCTCGATATCGGGATGCGGACAAGTCCGTCGCTGATCACCGTACGATGTCTTAATTGCGGCCTCCCGTCAGAAACCGAAGTGTCGCGGCCGGACACGAAAATGACGTTTCTGTGCGACGATTGCCGCGAGAAACTAAAGCTCAATCCGCAGCCGATCCCGAATTATCAGATGATCCGGATTCTCGGGCAGGGCGGCATGGGAAGCGTGATGCTCGCGCGGCACCTTGTCGACGGCCGGCCGGTGGCGATCAAAACGCTGCTTCCGGAAGTCGCCGTGTCCGAGCAGTCGCTGAAACGGTTCATTCGCGAGATCGAGGTTGCCGCGAGTCTTCAGCATCCCCATATCGTCAGTTATATCGAACACGGAACGCATAACGGAATCGTCTATCTCGTCACCGAATTCGTAACCGGAATGGATGCGTCGAAGCTTGCGAAGGAACGCGGCGGGCGTTTGCCGTATCCGGAAGTCGTGCGGATCATCGAACAGACGCTGTCGGCGCTCGAATTCGCGCATCAGCAGGGCTTCGTCCATCGTGACATCAAGGAACAGAACATTCTAGTTACCGGAAATTATCCTTCGTTTTCGGCCAAGCTGACGGATTTCGGCCTCGCCAAGAGCTACAAGCAGACCGGAATGAGCGGTGTGACGATGGTCGGCGACGTGGCCGGGACGATCGCATACATGCCGCCGGAGCAGGTTCGTGATTTCAAGGATGTCCAGCCGCCGTCCGACATTTATGCGACCGGGATGACGGCCTATTCGCTGCTGACCGGCGCCCATGCGCTCGACATCAGCCCGCGGGCGGGGATTGCGGAGACGGTCAAGGCGATCTTTGAAAAACCGATCATCCCGATCGGTCAAAGGACACACGACGTCCCGCTTCGCATCGCGAGCGTCATCGAAACGGCGATCGCAAAACAGGTCGAATTGAGGTGGAAAACTGCCGGCGAGATGCGCGATGCACTGCTCCGCGCGATGATGTAACCGCAGTTTATTCTTTTCGGATCAGCCGTTCCCGTGCGGCCATCAATCCCATCAGCCCCCAGAGATGCCGGGCGTCCTCAAATGATCCGGTCAATCCCTGATACAATAACCCGCAGATGAAAGCGATCGCGAGGCCGCGCAGGACACTGTCTGCCGATCTGATCATCGAACCGAAATAGATCGCGATCATGATCAGCGCGACAAGTCCAGGAAGTCCGGAATCGGCGGCAACG
>JBGASE010000109.1:0-11613 GCA_044229875.1 Pyrinomonadaceae bacterium
GGCAAAACTCTGCTCGTTACCGCCGTCGCTGAAGGCCAGTTCAATCTGTACGCGATCCCGCTCGACGAACTCGCGACCGACACATCGGCGCGGCAACTGACGGCGACCGCCGGATTCAAGTCGAACGTCCAGTTTTCGCCCGATTCGAAAGATATCTTTTTCCTTGAAAACGGTCGCGTCAGCACATTCAACCTGGCCCGGCGTGAGGGGCGGCCGGTCAACGCAACGCTTGACGTGACGGTGAATTTCGCCGCCGACAAGATGGAAATCTTCAAACAGGGCTGGCGCTATATGCGCGACAATTTTTATGACGACAAGTATCACGGCGCCGATTGGAACGCGGTTTACACGACCTATGAACCGATGATCCGCGACGCCCGGACGATCGACGAAGTCCGCCGATTGATGTCTCTGATGGTCGGCGAACTGAACGCATCGCATCTCGGAGTAACCGGCGCGAGCGGTTTTACGGCCACGCAGGTCGGCAAACTCGGAGTCCGTTTTGATCGCGGCGAGTATGAATCGGGCGGGCGTTTGAAGATCACCGAGATCATCGCGCTTGGACCGGCGGCGAATTCGGGATCGATCAACTCCGGCGATTATCTTCTCGAAGTCGACGGCGCGGCGATCGTTGAGCGAACAAACCTCGATGAATTGCTTGAAGGAAAAGTCGGACGAAGGGTCGAGCTGACGATCGCGACGAAAGCCGACGGTTCGGACAAACGCAAAGTCGTTGTCAAACCGGTTTCGACGGGCGCCGAGAAGAACCTGCTTTACCGGCAATGGGTCGAGTCCAATCGCGCTTATGTGGATCGTGTCAGCGGCGGAAAGCTCGGATATGTCCATCTGCCGGACATGGGCAGCGGAACGCTTGACCAGCTGCTGGTCGATCTCGACACCGAAAATCAGGGGAAAGAAGGAGTTGTCATCGATATCCGCAACAACAACGGCGGCTTCATCAATCCGTACGTGATCGATATCCTGTCGCGCCGCGGTTATCTGACGATGCGCGAACGCGGGCTTTGGAACGTCCCGGCGCGGTCGGCGCTCGGACAGCGATCGCTTGAACGCCCGACCATTCTCGTCACAAACCAGCATTCGCTTTCGGACGCAGAGGATCTGACCGAAGGTTATCGCGCGCTGAAGCTCGGAAAAGTGGTCGGCGAACCGACTTCCGGCTGGATCATCTACACCTGGAACGCGGGACTTTTCGACGGGACGACGATCCGGTTGCCGCGCCAGTTGGTGCTTGACAGCAACGGGAAGAACATGGAGCTCAACCCGCGTCCGGTAGATGTCGGCGTAACGCGTCCGATCGGTGAATCGCTGACGGGAACCGATTCGCAGCTCGACCGTGCCGTTCGCGAATTGCTGGCAAAGTGATCGCGCTCAGGGTTTCGCGCGCGACATGATCGCGTCGACAAGGACAATGAACTGGCCCGCGGATTCATCGCGTTTGATGACCTTCCAATGGAGCTTTCCATTGCGGAGCAAAGTCAGTTGAACGGTTCCGCGGCCGCCCCAATCGCAGTCGACCTCGATCGTCGCGGTGTTGCCGGTGATCTTCGAACTCAGAATGTCGCCAACGGATTCTTTGCTGGTGTAGTTCTTGTATCCGCCCTCAAGCTTTCCGCGGACGTTTTTGATCCCGACGGCGAGACTTGAGAGCATTCCGTAGCGCACGCGTTCGAAAACCCAATCGCCGGCGAAGCGTTCGGCGAGTTTCTCTTCAGTGGTCGGGACGCGCCTGAGCCGTATCGCCGATCGCGACGTGTAATTCGGCGCGATATAAACCGGCGATCGGAAGGTCGTGAATCCGGATACCCTGACAATCAATTCGTAATCGCCGGCATTCGCGGTGATCTCGAAATTCCCGGCTTCGTTGGGGGTCGTTTCAAGCGCTTTTTGAAGTCCGTTCGTCGAGATTTTCGGAGCGAGCAATACTTTTGCCGATGGCGCCGAGCATTTGTCATCGCACGTCACCAGGCCCTGCAAAATTCCGGTCTGGCCGAACATGGCCTGCGCACCGGCAAGCATGATCGACATGAGAATAATAAGTTTCATCGAATGTCTCATAGCTCCAATTTAACGCTTAGGCGTCCCGTAAATCCAACGCCGCGACCGACTTAGCGCCGACTTTCGGATTTCGGAGTTTCCCCGTAGAATCTCAAGAAGATGTTCCGCCGATTCTTTACGCCGACAAAAATGACCGTTTCGAGTTTCGCGGTGATGATCGCGATCGGGACAATCGTTCTTTTGTTGCCGTGGACTTCGAGCGCGAACCGTTCGATCGGTTTCGTCGACGCACTTTTTATCGCGACTTCCGCAATTTGTGTGACCGGGCTTTCGCCGCTCGACATCAGCCGCGAATTCTCGCTTTTCGGTCAAATAGCTGTATTGATGATGATGCAGGTCGGCGGGCTCGGGCTGATGACGCTGACGACATCGCTCTATGCCTGGCTCGGCCAACGGATGCCGATCACCGATCGGCTGGCGATTCAGGAGACGTTGCTTCCGAGTTCGGCTGTTCCGATCAAGCGGATTCTCGTTTACGTCGTCGTTTATACTTTGGCGGTCGAGTTCGTCGGCGCACTGTTGCTCGCCGTTTACTGGTCCGCAACCGCGCGATTCGCGTCGCTTTCCGAAACCATTTGGAACTCGGTATTTCATTCCGTATCAGCGTTTACGAACGGCAGCATCGCGCTTTTTTCGAACAGTCTGATCGATTTCCGACAGGATTATTTCGTGATTTTCGTCATCACGACGCTGATCATTCTCGGAGGACTCGGGTTTCTCGTCGTCTATGAACTCAAGGAGTTCCTCCGACTCTCGGTCGTCGAAAGATCGTCCGGATTCCGCTTCAGCATCCAGACAAAACTGACCGTCGTGACGACCGCGTCGCTGCTGATCCTCGGAACATTTTTGATCTATGCGTTCGAACGCAACGGCGTTTTTGCCGATCTGACAATTCCGGAGGCGATCGCGAATTCATACTTTTTCGCGGTCGTCCCGCGAACCGCCGGCTTCAACACCGCGGTCATGAGCGATTTCGGCGGCGCGGCGGCGTTGCTCATGATCACGCTGATGTTCATCGGCGCAAGCCCGGGTTCGACCGGCGGCGGCATCAAAACGACGACCTTCGGTCTGCTCGTCGCGTATTCGTTCGCCCGATTCCGCGGTCGCACTCAGCTGCACATCTGGAACCGGACGATTCCGCAAAGTTCGATCGACCGCGCGACGGCGGTCGTCGTTGCGTCGGCAGCCACGATCCTGATCGCGGCCGGACTTTTGATGATCACCGAATCCGCGGGTATGCGGCCCGAACAAAGCCGGGCGCTCTGGATGCCGGTGCTTTTTGAGACGATTTCCGCATTCGGCACCGTCGGTCTGACGCTCGATTTCACGCAATTGCTGTCGCCCGCCGGAAAACTGATCCTGACTTTCGTGATGTTCATCGGCCGCGTCGGCGCAATCACGCTCGCACTCGCGCTGAGCGTCAACGCAAAGCCCGAAAAATTCTCGTTTGCGGAAGAAAACGTTATGATTGGATGAGGGGATTTTCGATTTTGGATTTTCGATTTTGGATCTTCTTGAATCTTCAATCTCGTGAATCTTGACTCTTGAATCTTGATTCTTGAATCTTGACTCTTGACTCTTGAATGTCGACTCTTCAATCGCGATAAACATATGAAACGCTTTGCAGTTATCGGTATCGGTCATTTCGGTTCAACGACGGCGCGGACGCTTTTTGAGACGGGCGCGGAGGTTGTCGCGATCGATTTCGACAAGGAAACGATCCAGGAGGCGGCAGAGTATTCGACGCAGGCGATCTTTGCCGACGCCACCGACAAACGCGCGCTTCAGGCGCTCGGGCTGGAAGATGTCGATGTTGCGATCGTCAGCCTCGGCGAACGCATGGATGTCATCACGCTGGTCGCGCTGCACCTCATCGAACTCGGCATCAAATATACATGCGTCAAGGCGCTTTCGGACGATCATGCGAAGATCCTGCGGGCGATCGGCGTGACCGAAATCGTTCATCCGGAAGAGGAATCGGCGCTGCGGCTTGCAACCCGGCTTTCGCTCAACAACGTCACCGATTTTTTACCGATGCTGTCAGGCTATTCGGTCGTTTCGATGCAGGCAACGGCGGCAGTCGTCGGCAAAAAGGTCGGCGATCTTGAAACACGCGACGTGCAGATCGTCGCAATCCAGCATCGCGGTCAGGAACGCCCGAAACTTGTCCCGGTCGACGACGAACCAATCGGCGCAAATGATGTTCTGATCGTTATCGGAGCCAACGACGCGATCCTGAAATTCACTGAGAGTTATTGTCGCGAGAAATCATGAAGACTGATTACGCATAGTAGATTTTGCCCGCAAAACACGCCAAATTCGCGAAAAAGTAGATTCCGCGATTCGGTTTTCGCCGTTTCGCAAGTCGCGCCCAATTCTCTCGACGAACTGCATCTCGCGCCGGAGGTGCAAGATGAATGATCGAGCGATCGTGAAGTCAGAACCGGCAAATCGCAGCGGCGCCGGCTTGCCGCGGAGCCTCAGATTCTCAGGCAAGAACTCTCGGAAAAGCTTATGAGGCTGACTCAATACGGTCGAAACCGTTTCTCCGACGTCGATTCCCGCGGCTTCGACCTTCAATGAATTGCCGTCTGCTTAAGCTGACGGACAGGGGCAAATCCCATAATCAGAAGGCTTTAGCCCAAGATTTGGCTAAAGCCCGAATGTCGGTGGCTTTCCTCACCGTTCGTTAAAACGAACGGCAATTCATCAAGTCCCCGATTGGACAAAGTTTTGAGACAGCCTCCTCCGCTTCTTCCGCGAGTACTGGTTTGAACTACTGCGGTTACGCCGCAATTTGCCGACGTTTCGATTTGACGGTCACTATCGTTCCCGGTTCTGACTCTGCAACGGCGGATTTTGGCCTACGTCTTGACGAAAAGATTGAGCTGATCGTCGCTTCCGGGCAAGACGACGAGTTCTAAAAACTCGAATCCGAGTTTGGTAAGCAATCTGATCGAGCTTTCGTTATCGACCGTCGTGATCGCCATAACCCGTTCAATTCCAAGCATTTCACGGCCATATTCGAGGACTCCGACGGAAGACTCGAACGCATATCCGAATCCCTCATATTGCGGCAGGAACGCGAATCCGATGTCGGGTTCGTCAAGGCCCGGCCGCCGCACAAATCCGCAGATACCGATCTGTGTCGCCGGGTCGCCCTTGAGATCGACGGCGTATAATCCGAAACCGTTTTCGCGATAACTTTGTCGGTAGCGATTCTCAATGAAGTCGCGCGATTCGGCGACGGTCCGCACGCCGCGATCGCCGATAAATCGGATGAACGAAGGTTGATTAAGAAGATTAAGGATGAATTCGGCGTCGTCAATGGCGTCGAGTTCACGGATTGTCAGTCTTTCTGTTTCGAGTTTATTCACCCTTCAAGTCAGCAAGCGTTGAGTTCGGATTCGATCCTGACGAGCTTTCCGCGCCGGAAAAAGAAACGCCCCGATCCGTCATCGATGAAATAGGAAAGATATCGTCCGCCGTCCATTGATTCCCAACGGGCTTTTCCGAACCGTTTCCGCACCATCGCCGGCGTCGCCCCGATCCGGATTCCGCCGACCGACCATTTGCGCGAACTGACAACGATCATTGCGACGATCCGTTCGCCCCGTTTCGCCATGCTCTCGATCAACCGAAATTCCAATCCGGGATACTTCATCGTCCGCATTTCGCCTTCGATATCGCACGGAAATGTTCCGCCCTTCCGGACGTCGGTTCTGCCGAATCTTTTCACGACCTGTTTTTCGGTCGAGCCGACCGCAACGCCGCGGACTCGAATCGAGATTGCGGATTGAGCGCCCGATACGGCCGCGAAATGCGCGATCCAAACAAGGCTGATGATGATCGTTGAAGCGCGCAACATACCACTCGCAGATTATTAGTTGACGTTCGCCTCACCGCTTTCGGTCTGCTGCCGCGCGTGATATGACGAGCGGGTCAGAGGCGATGATTCGACGTGCTTGAAGCCGAGATCAAGCCCGATCCGCTTCCACTCCGCAAACTCCTCGGGCGTCACGTAGCGTTCGACCGGAAGGCGTTTTTCGTATGGCTGAAGATACTGGCCGATCGTCATGATGTCGCATGAAACTTTGCGCAGATCTCGCATGAGTTCGACGACTTCCTCAAATTCCTCGCCAAGCCCGGCCATAATGCCGCTTTTGGTCAGCATCGCCGGAAACTGTGTGTCGCGGAAATGCGCCGAGCGCTCCAGCAACTCCAATGTTTGCTGATATTTGGCGTCCGGCCGGACACGTCGGTAAAGGCGCGCGATCGTCTCGGTATTGTGATTGAGAACGTCCGGGCGGGCGTTGAGGACATTGTTCAACGCCTGTTCGTCGCCATTGAAATCGGGGATCAGGACTTCGACCTTGCACGCCGGATTCATTTCCCGGACCTTGGTGATCGTTTCCGCCCAATGCATTGAACCGCCGTCGGGAAGATCGTCGCGATTGACCGACGTGATCACAGCATGTGCAAGATTGAGATGGGCAACGGCCTGCGCGACGTTTGACGGCTCAAGCGGATCAAGATCCATCGGTTTTCCCTTGTTGACGGCGCAAAAACCGCAATGCCGCGTGCAGGTGTCGCCGCCGAGCATAAACGTCGCAGTGCGGTCGGTCCAGCACTCAAAAATGTTCGGACATCGCGCTTCCTGACAGACGGTATGAAGGTTCAGCCCCTCGATCAGCTTGAGCACCGCGTTCTGGTTGGTCGGATCGCCGAGTTTGATCCGAAGCCAATCAGGTTTCGGCAATCTCTCGCGTTTTTTCCGCGTCACGAACTTATTAATCAAAACTTTTTCTTCGATCATAAAACCCCTGAAAAACCTATCATATCACCCGATTTCGGCCGACGCCATCGGAAGAAATTTCGTTTCGGCATCGGAATGCAGCCGACCGGTCGAGTGCCAAAAAAGTATCGATCGGTTATACGTTGGATCGGGTCAGAAAACAGGTCGCCCGGCCGAGGATGTCGGTCGGATTCAGCGCTCCGAATGATCGGCTGTCGGCGCTTTCGAGCGCATGATCGCCGAGCAGGAAATAGCGGCCGTCGTCAAGAATTTGCGCGACGCGTTTGATGATCGTTACGCTTTTCATGAACGGATGCCTGGCAAGGACGATATCGCCGACGCGGATCGTGTCATACGGACAGATGAGAACCTGATCGCCGCTCCGCAATGCCGGATACATCGATTCACCTTCGATCAGATAGATTTCGCGCCAGCCGAGGGTTAGTGCGACACTTTCAAACCAGTCTATTTCCGGCAGCGTTCCAAGCATCGGTTTCAAACCACGCGTTCGACGATCCAACCGGCGAAATCAGCCCACGCGCCGGTCGCGGCCAATGCGAGCCGAGCCGGATATGAAACGATGAGCAACAACGCTCCCGTAAGATAAATTCGATTGAATGATCCGGTCCGATATCGGTCATAGAAAAGAAATGCAAGTGCAAGCAGCGACGGAACTCCAAAGAAAAAGAGCGGACCGAGGCCGAGGACGAATTCGAACGGAAAGCGGCCGATTGCCGGCGGGAGAAAATTGAGCGCCGTCAAAAGCATCAATCGTTTATGCTCGGCGGGACGCTTGCGATAATAGATCGCGGCACCGAAGAACAGGGCGAAAAGGACGACGTCGAAGACCGGAACGACGAAAAATGCGATCGGTGGAATTCCCGGAGGCGTGACGTTTGAACCGTATTTCGCGGCGGCGGCGCCGGTCAGAAAACCGGAAATGACAACCACCAATGCCAACGCGACGCCCGCCCACCCGAGCGACATGTGTAGCGCAACCCGCTTTGATCGGATCAGCCACGTCTGAACGACGAAAAGGACGACCCAAACGCTCATCGCAAATCCATGAACATGAACGAGCGTTGACGGAATCGGGGGCGACGCGAAAAACTGCTTCAGATAATATGTCCGGGCGAAACCGATAACGACGATGACCGCGAACAGTATCGCGATCAGTCCGAAGACCGTGCGGTCGTATTGTCGTCTATCAAAACCAGGGTTTGCCGCCACAAAATCACTCCAAGAGTGGGGTTCCCGCCCGCTCACGCAGGCGGTACTGACTTTTGCTTCCCGCCCGCTCACGCAGGCGGTACTGACTTTTGCTTCCCGCCCGCTCACGCAGGCGGTACTGACTCTTTTACTTTTTACTTTTTACTTATGACGCTGTGTACCAGGCTACTTCCCTGTTCTTTGACGCCCAGAAGATGTCGTGGATCTCTTTGATCGCGGCCATCAGTTCGTTCGCGTGGTCGAGGCTGACTTCGACCTTGCATGCCGAGCAGAGTTTCGCCGCTTTCCAAAACACCTCATGCAAGTTCGGATATGTTTCAAGATGAACCGGCTTGAAATAATCCGTCCACAGAATCAGAATTTCTTCCTTCGCCACCCGGGCCTGCTCTTCCTTGACCATGATGTAACGCGTCAGCGTGTTGTGATAGGCGGCCATCGCCGCAGCATCGCCGCCGTCGGGTAACTTTAGATCCAGGATCTTCTTGGTCATCGACAAAACAGCTTCCGCGGCTACCCGCGACGAAGCCGAATCATAAACTCCGCACGGCGCGTCGCAATGCGCCGTTGCAATTTTCGTATTTTTTTCAAACATTGTTACTCTCCTTGTTCGATAATTCCGCGGACAATCCCGTCCGCATCGATTTTCCCTGACGGCGTGCGCCGTGTTTCGTTCCGCGATCGATCAATTGTCTTCGGGTCGGCCGCCGGCGTCGATTCCCTCAACGCTTGCCTGACGGATCACCTTCACATGCAGGTCGTCAGCGACGCGAACCTGACATGAGAGACGCGTGTGATCGCCGAGATCGGTCTTCGAAGACAAAATCGCGCGCTCCGCGTCGAGAATCTCGCCCGGATCGCCCGACAAAATCTCAACGCGGCACGTCGTGCATCGGGCATTTCCGCCGCAGCGGTGAAGTATGTCGACTCCGTTGTCTTCGAGGCAAAGGACGAGTTTGCGTCCCGACTCAACTTCGAACGCTACGGTTCCGTTTGCCGTTTCGGCAGTAACTTTCGGCATAGATCTTAATCAGCTCCTTTGATGGTTTGATTTCTTTTTAATAGAGACTTTGGCATATTTCGATCGCGATTTTCAAACGCGCTCATTTGACCGGAAATACCGATTTCGGCGCGGGGTCGAATTTGTCGCCGTTGTACAGCACTTTCTCGAGAAACAACCCCGACGGCGGCGCGGTGAATTTTGCCGGCGCGTTCGAAGGAAACTTCAACAGGCGCTCGAATCCGCCGTAATCAAGATTGCCCCGGCCGACCTCAGCGAGCATTCCGGTGATCCTCCGAACCATCTTCCAAAGATAATGGCTGGCGCCGATCCGAAAGCAGATCAGATCGCCATCCGTGAAAACGCTCGCATGCTCGACAACGACGACGGTCGACTGCTTTTTCCCTTCTTCCTTCTCGCAGAACGAGACAAAATCATGTCTCCCGACAAGCAGTTTCGCGGCCGTTTCCATCGCGCGCGGGTCGAGATGATCCTTTATCCACCAAACAAAGTTCTTTCCGAAGGCCGTCCGCCGTGTCGCGATCTGATAAATGTAATAACGCGAAACGGCGTCGCGCCGGGCGTCAAAATTATCGGGTGCGTTGGTCACCTTTTTGATGTGGATGTCGTGCGGAAGAAGATCGTTGAAACCGTGCTGGATCTGTCTCGGCGTCACGTTCTCTTTAAGATCGGTTGCCTTCAGATGCGCGATCTGCTCAAGCGCATGCACGCCGGCGTCTGTCCGGCCCGAACCGCCGATCTCAACTCGCGACGCAAAAAGCTCGCGCGCCGCCGCCATCAGCTCGCCCTGAACCGTCTTCGCGTTGTGCTGAATCTGCCAACCGCGATAGCGCGTTCCTTCGTATTCAATTTCAAGTTTCCAGGTAGACAATTTGCGATTTTGGATTTTGGATTTTGGATTCTCCGGTTCCCGATCTGGAATCTGGAGTCTGGAATCTGACGTCTGACGTCTGACGTCTGACGTCTGAACCGTCAATTTTTACCGATCTTCACTTTCTCGCGATATTGGTTGATCGCGACGTATACAACTTCGGCTTCAGTTACGCGGACGATCTGTCCCTGTGATCCGAACCGCTCGGATTCGACGATGACCTTGATTGAAATCGATGTGTTTCCGACCTTCGTCGTCGTCGCGTAGAAACTTACAAGATCGCCGACGAATACCGGTTCATGAAAGATAACTTCTTTCATCGCAACGGTTACAAATCTATCGTGACCGGTGTGGCGGACCGCTTCGACGCCACCGGCGACGTCGATGTAACTAAGGATCACACCACCGAAAATGGTACCGTGCGCGTTCGTATCGCGCGGCATCATCGTCAGCCTGATCGCGGCATTCCGCAGCCGTTCTGGTTGTTGTTGTTCAGACATAATGATCAATCAAAATTATTGACTTTCTTTGACCACCCAGTCGCGAACCGCCGAGCGCAGTTCGTTCAGATGATGATCAAAAAAGTGACCGCAGTTCTCAAACGAGATCAGCTCCGATTTGGTGTTTTCGGCGACGCGGGACGCGAGCATCCGGACATTTTCGAGCGCTCCGAACTCGTCACGGTCGCCGTGAACAAAGAGCACCGGCTTGCGCGCGTTGAGGAAAAAATCAAAATCGTCGTATTTATCGACCGGTGTTCCGATGCTGATCAATCGAACGACCCGATCATCGGTGATTCCGACCTCATTGCCGATCCGCGAACCGAAAGAAAATCCGGCCAAGGTTATCGGAAGCCCCGGATATTCGGCGGACAGATAATCGAGCGCATCACGAACGTCCTCCACCTCAGCTTTCCCGTCGTGAACGCCGTCCGAGGCGCCGACGCCCCGGAAGTTGAACCGCATCGTCACCAATCCGGCGTCAACCAGCCCGGCAGCTGCGCGGAAGACGACTTTGTTATGCATCGTCCCGCCGCCGAGCGGATGCGGATGACAAACCAGTGCCGCGCCGACGGGTGCGCCGTTCGGCTCTTTGAGGATCGCCTCCAACTTTCCGACCGACGCCGGTATGAACAGATTTCCCTGCGGGTACATAACGAATTCTCGATTGTAGGTCGGCGAAAATCTATTTGCAACCAAGTCGGCTTCGATCGTTGCCGCGCTTTCGGGATCGCGATTCGATTTGATTCGAACATCTGCTAGAATTCTATTTTTTGAAACTGCTTTTGGAACTTAACTTTTAGAATGGAAGAGATCGTTAACGACAATCCGGTGGATCCGGTACCTGATGCGCCGGCCGAAGCGAAAAAGACCTTTCGGAAATGGCTCGAAACGGATGCCGCGGTGAGGATGGTTTACCTCATTTTCGGGCTGCTCGTGACCGCCTTGCTGATGACCCGGCTTCAGCTTTCGACCGAAGCGATCTGCTGCGGTGACTGGGACGGCTATTATCACATCGGCTGGAGTCAGGAACTTTGGAACAGCTTCAAGTCGGGGCATTGGCTGCCTGAATTCAAGTGGCTCCCGCTGACCGTGCTCGCGCCGGATCAATATGCCGACCATC
>JBGASE010000110.1:0-11565 GCA_044229875.1 Pyrinomonadaceae bacterium
AAATTTAATGTCTTCACGGAGGATCGCGATTGATCTTCCCGTCACCGAGCGCTGTGACGAAACCGAAACTGCTCGATCAGTTGCGGAACCTGAGCCCGCTCGATTAGCCGGCAGAGGATGATCTTTTTCATTGAACTCGGGATTGATTCCACGATTCTGAGGCCAAGCAATGACGCCTAGCTCTTCGCTGGAGCGGGCTCGTGAAAGATAAAGCGAAAAGTTAGAACGTCATCCTGGAGAACCGGACTCACCGATCTGCGGCCGGCACACGATGCCGATCATCACATTTGCCGGTCGCTACCGCTCCCGGTTCTGACATGACCGATCGCAAAATCGCAAATTGAAAATCCAGTTGTCCGAAAATCGGGATCCGCTATATTCTTACCTACCAGTCGGAGGACATACTATGACCAAATTCACTTTTATCGCGACGATTCTGATCAGCATGTTTTGTGTCACCGCAGCGAGGGCTGATTCCACGTTCAAGGAACTTGATGCGGCGAACAAAGCTTTTGCGAGTGCCGTGATGGCCAGCAACGTTGATTTTCTGGTCGACGAATACACGGACGATGGATGCATCATCGCGCCGATGGCCGGTGAGACGTGCGGTAAGGAAGCGATCCGTGCGTTCTGGAAAGCCGTGATCGCGACCAAGCCGAAGAAGGTTGAGATCATTACCGAAAAAGCCGAACGCGATGGGAAACTGGCTTTCGCGACGGGGCAGCTTCTTCTCACCGACGCCGAGTCGGTAGTTCACAAAAGCCGGTTCACGGTCGTCTTCAAAAAGGTCAAGGGTAAGTGGAAACTCCGGGTGGATTCGTGGAACCCGCAGAGCTGATTTTGATTTGCGATTTGCGATTTGCGATTTGCGATTGGTCGCCTCGGGCAACTTCGTGCGCAGTTCTGCGAATGGCTAGCGCTCTTCGAAGGCTACACCCGCTTACTTCGTGCGCGGTTCTGCAGCGGTTCTGTATTGATCACCCGCTTACTTCGTGCGCGGTTCTGCATTGGGCGGTTCCGCACTGATCACCCGCTTACTTCGTGCGCGGTTCTGCATTGGGCGGTTTTGCAGTGACTCTGCATTGATCACCCGCTTACTGCGTGCGCGGTTCTGCATTGCGCGGTTCTGCATTGATCACCCGCTTACTTCGTGCGCGGTTCTGCATTGGGCGGTTCTGCATTGGGTGGTTTGCAGTTCGTGCGAGCAATCGCAAATTGAAAATCGCAAATCCTAAACGGTTTTGATCCCCAACTCGTCGAGTTGATGATGATCGACTGTTCCCGGGGAATCCATCATCAGGTCCTGCGCCGAGGCGGTTTTCGGGAACGCCATCACGTCGCGGATGTTCTCGGTGCCGCAGAGGATCATGCAGGTGCGTTCGATTCCGGCTGCGAATCCGCCGTGCGGCGGCGTGCCGAATTCGAGCGCGTCGAGGAAGAATCCGAACCGCTCGCGCGCCGTTTCCGGAGTCAGCCCGAGCGCCTTGAAATTCAAAGCCTGAATCTCTTTCTGATGAATCCGGATCGAGCCGCCGGCGCATTCGTAGCCGTTGATCACCGCGTCGTACGCCTTGGCGCGGACGTTGCCGAGCAGATGATGCTGCGAATCATCCTCGATCGCCGTCTTGAACATTTCGAGATCCTCGTCCATCGGCGACGTGAACGGATGATGCGCCGCCATGAATTGCCCCGATTCATCGTCATGCTCGAACATCGGAAATTCGGTCACAAGCAGCGGTTTGTACGCTGAGCGATCGATCAGGTCTTCGCGCTTCGCGACCTCAATGCGCAACGCGCCGAGCGATGCCGCGACGACCGATTTCTTGCCGGCGATAATCAGGACGCAGTCGCCCTTTTCGGCTCCGGCCGCGGTTGCGAGTTCCGCGATTTTCGCTTCGCCTAAAACCTTCATCAACGACGAAGTCGTCTCCGGTTCACCGGTCTTGATCCACGCCAGCGCGCCGGCGCCGTAGCGCTTCGCGAATTCCTGGAGCTCGTCGAGCTGTTTCCGCGAATAATCGGCCTTGCCGCGGACGGTGATCGCCTTGATCTCGCCGCCGGCTTCGAGCACCGCCGCGAACGGCGCGAAATCGGTTCCGGCAAGGTTAGCCGTGAGATCCTGCAATTCCATTTCGAAGCGCAGATCGGGCTTGTCGGATCCGTAACGGCGCATCGCTTCGGCGTACGTCATCCGCGGCCATTGCGCCGGAAGTTCGACGCCGATCAGCCGCAGGACCGTGTTGAACATGCCCTCGATGACGCGATAGACCATTTCCTGGTTGGCGAACGACATCTCCACGTCGAGCTGCGTGAATTCCGGCTGCCGGTCGGCGCGCAGGTCTTCGTCGCGGAAACAACGTGCGATCTGATAGTACTTGTCGAGCCCGGCGATCATGCAGATCTGTTTGAGGATCTGCGGCGATTGCGGCAGCGCGAAAAACTTGCCCGAATGAATGCGCGACGGGACGATGAAGTCGCGCGCGCCTTCGGGCGTTGATTTCAGCAGGATCGGCGTTTCGATCTCGGTAAATCCAAGGTTGTCCATATACCCGCGGATCTCTCTGACGGCCTTCGCGCGCATCCGGATGTTGTGCTGGAGCGACGGGCGACGAAGATCGAGATAGCGGTATTTCAATCGCAGATCCTCAGACGCGAGGTTTTGCGAACCGGCCTTTTCGAGCTCGAACGGAAGCGTTTTCGCGTCGTTCAGGATCAGGATTTCGCGAACATGGATCTCGATATCGCCGGTCGCCAGCTTTTTGTTGTGCGTGCCTTCGGCGCGCGAAAAAACCTCGCCTTTGACGGCGATGACGAATTCGCCGCGGGCGATCTTCGCTTTCGCATGCGCTTCCTTGTCGGTTTCTTCGCTGACGACAATCTGCGTCACGCCGTCGCGGTCGCGAAGATCGATGAACGTAAAAACGCCGAAATCGCGCTTTTTCGCGACCCAGCCCATCAAAACGACGCTTTCGCCAACGTTCGACTCACGCAGTTCGCCGCATGAGTGAGTTTTTTCGAGATTTCCTAATCTATCAAGCATAACCAAAGTTTGGTGTTCGGGGATTCCGCCATCAGGCGGCCCGGTGCGAACCCAATTCCTCTTTTACAAAAATCCAAGCCGTCTGAAGCCGGAACTCCAAACAAAAAAAAACGCCTTTCGATTTGGACGCAAACGAAAGGCGGAACGCTATGGATGAAACGTTCTCGCCAGTCAATTATCGTCGTTGTTAAATCGAACCGCGTTCATAAAATGTCAAGGAAAATCATACTAGAGCGGTTTGCGGTTTAGCAAATGCCGTGGCGATCAGACAAATTCCGCAAAAACCTCGTTTGAAAAGAGCATCCCGCGGCGCGTCAGCCGCAATCGACCGGATGCGATCTCGACGAGCCCGTTTTCGGCGAGCGATGCGAGCGCGTCGGATCGCTCGATCGCCAGATCTCGACCGAAACGTCGATGATAATCTCCGAGATCGATTCCGGCGGTCAGCCTCAGGCCGAGAAAGACATATTCGGCCGCTTCGTCGACCAACTCGCGAAACGACTCCGTCGAAGCCCCGCGCTCGATTGCCTTCACGTATTCATTCGTGTCACGGACGTTCGCATATCTCTCACGGCCGTCAAACGAATGCGCCGAAACACCGAAACCGAGCACCGGTTCGAGCGTCCAGTATTTTGAGTTGTGTCGCGATTCGCGGCCTGGCCGCGCGAAGTTCGAGATCTCATATTGTGCCAGTCCGTTGGAGCTTGTCAGATCGAGCATTCTCTCATACATCGTGGCGGCGAGATCCTCATCCGGCATCGGCCGCCGGTTTGTCCGAAGCTGTTCGGCAAGCGGCGTCCCCTCATGAATTTCAAGGAGATAAAGCGAGATGTGGTCAGGGCCGAGACGCATCGCCTCATTCAGGTTCGATTCCCAGTCCGCGAGTGTTTGCCCGGGCAGACCGGCGATCAGATCGAACGAAACGTTTTCAAAACCGGCGGTCCGCAGAAGATCATAGGTCGTCCGCGCGTCGTGCGCGTCGTGCCCGCGCGCGAGCAACTTAAGATCGCGGTCGTTGAACGTCTGGACTCCGAAGCTGGCGCGGTTGACGCCGACCGAGCGAAACCCGGCGAGCTTTTCACGCGTCACCGTCGCCGGGTTCATTTCAAGCGTGAATTCGAGATCGCTCGTGAGCGAAAAGCGCGATCCGATCGCTTCGACGATAGTTGAAACCTGAGTCGCCGAAAGCAACGACGGAGTTCCGCCGCCGAAATAGACCGAATCGATTGTTCCCGGGATCGAATCCGACGCGGAGATTTCGGCGATCAGCGCATCGACATATCGATCGACCCAAGCCGCGTCCCGATAAACGTCCGTCGCGAAATCGCAATACGAACAACGCGATTTGCAGAAAGGAACATGAATGTAAACGCCGGCGGCCACGGATTGATGATAGCAAACCGAGCAAAGAAAGCCGGTTTTACAAAAGTTACGCCGATAATTTGTCTTCAAGCGACGTCGCCCACGCCGCTTCCAGATCGGCGACGGCGGCGTTGATTACCTCGCGCCCGGCGATCGCGATCTCGAGCGAGTCTCCGGCGATCCGTCCGATGACTTCGAACGGACAGTCGCCGACGAACCGCCTCACGGCATCGAGTTTTTCTGATGCAAACGAGATGACGATCCGTGACGGCGATTCGCCGAAAAGCAACGCCGCATCACTCAGATTTCTGATGTTCGAAAGGTCGATGACGGCGCCGACGCCATCGCGGTTCAGTGACGAAAAGCACGATTCGGCGATCGCCACCGCGAGTCCGCCGTCCGAACAATCATGCGCCGATGCGAGCAGGTTGCCCGCCGCGAGCGCAAGACACGCGTCCTGGACCCGCTTTTCGAGTTCGAGATCGATGTCGGGAACATCGCCGCCCGCGATCAGTTCGTCCGTCGAAAAACCGGCGATCGTCTGCGCATACTCGCTGACCGAAAGATCGTCGTTCGTGACGCCGAGCAAGGCGACGACGTCGCCCTCTTTCTTGAATCCCTGCGTCACGAGTTTGCGGACGTCTTCGACGATCCCGACCATCCCGATCGTCGGTGTCGGCAGAATGCCTTTGCCGTCGGTTTCGTTGTAAAAAGAAACGTTGCCGGAGATCACAGGCGTGTCAAACGCGCGGCAAGCCTCGCTCATGCCGTCGATCACTTCCGAAAAGCTCCACATCACCTCGGGGCGTTCGGGCGACGCGAAATTGAGGCAGTTGGTGACCGCGATCGGTCGCGCGCCGGTACAGACGTTGTTGCGGGCGGCCTCGGCGACGGCAAGTTTCGCGCCCTTGCGCGGATCGACAGCGGTCTGGCGCCCGTTGCCGTCAAGGCACATCGAGATCGCGCGGCGGGTTTCCTTGACGCGGATGACCGCCGCGTCCGCGCCCGGCAGGATCGCGGTGTTTGTCCTGACCATCGTGTCGTATTGCTCGTAAACCCAGCGTTTCGAACAGATATTCGGAGCCGACAAGAGTGACTTAAGTGACTGCGTATGATCGGCCGCCGGAATCCCGGCAAGGCGGCGCGCAAGCTGGCCGCGCGCTTCCGGATCGCGGACCGGTGCCGTCATCGGTCGTTCATAACGCGGTGCCGCGTCGGTCACGGTATCGACCGGAATATCGGCTTCGACCACGCCGTTGTGAATCACTTTCAGCCGGTTTCCCTCGACCACCTTTCCGATCACGACCGCGTCGAGATCCCATTTCTTGAAAACATCGACAACCTGTTTTTCGTGACCGGATCTGGCGACGATCAGCATCCGTTCCTGCGATTCCGAAAGCATCATCTCGTACGCGGTCATCCCGGATTCGCGCTGCGGAACGAGCGTCAGATCGAGTTCGAGCCCGGTTCCGGCGCGGGCCGCCATCTCGACCGACGACGATGTCAGTCCGGCGGCACCCATGTCCTGAATCCCGGCGATCGCGCCCGACCGCATCGCTTCAAGACACGCTTCGAGCAGCAGTTTTTCGAGAAACGGATCGCCGACCTGGACCGTCGGGCGCTTTTCGAGCGCTTCTTCGTCGAACTCCGCGCTCGCCATCGTGGCGCCGTGAATCCCGTCGCGTCCGGTTTTGGCGCCGACATAGAGCACCGGATTTCCGATTCCCTCGGCCTTACCGAAAAAGATCTGGTCCTTGCGGACGATGCCGAGCGCGAATGCGTTGACGAGCGGATTCAGGCTGTACGAGTTGTCGAAAACGACCTCGCCGCCGATCGTCGGAACGCCGAAGCAGTTGCCGTAATGCGCGATTCCGTCGACACATCCGCGAAGGATCGACCGGTTGCGCCTGATCACCGGATCGGCGTCGCCCGTGTCCGAACCGAGCGGTCCGAATCTGAGACTGTTCATCGCCGCGATCGGTCGCGCGCCCATCGTAAAAACATCGCGCAGGATGCCGCCGACGCCGGTCGCGGCGCCCTGAAACGGCTCGATAAAACTCGGATGATTGTGTGATTCGACCTTAAATGCAACGCACCAATCGTCGCCGATATCGACGACGCCGGCATTTTCGCCGGGCGGTACGATGACGCGTTCACCGGTTGTCGGCAGACGTCTGAGATGGATCCGCGACGACTTGTAGCTGCAATGCTCGGACCACATCACGCTGAAGATCCCGAGTTCGGTCATCGAGGGTTCGCGGCCCATGATCTCGATAACTCGATCGTATTCTTCGGGCGTAAGATTATGTTGGGCAACAATCTCCGGCGTGATAGCGCGCATTGGAAAACTCTCCGGCAAAAAGATTCGGTCGAATGAAATAAATGAGTTTATGCTTCGTGAAGAGTTTTCGCAAATCGAGCGGAACAAGCCTTCGCCCGCCGTCGGTTAGGGAAGCGCCGGCATGCCCATCGCCGCCCATTCTTCTTTAGCGGGACCGTAAATTCCGTTGACCGGGAGCCCTGCCTGACGCATCAGGACCGTGATCTGGCCACGGTGATGAGCCTGATGAAAGATGAGATAAAGGAGCGTCTGCCCGCGTTTCCAGGTTTCGCCGTACATCGCGTCTTCGATCAGCAGCGTTTCATCCGTCCAATTGGCTTCGACCGCCGCGTGCAGCGCGTTTGCGACGCTTACAAAAGTGCTGACGATCTCGGCCGCGGATTCGGGCGCCGGAGAGTCTTCGGCCGGGCCTTCGATCGCAAGTCCGACCTGACCGGGCATCTCGACCATCGTCAGGACGATGTGCCAGGCCAGATAGCCTAGCGTTCGCCCTTCGGAAGTAATCCGTTGGCTGAGCGATTCGTCGGTCAGATTCCCAAAAAGCTTCGACGTCACGTCGATGTCGTATTTCCAATCGCGCGTAAAATCTTCGATCTTGCGGTACATATTTGACTCCTGATGCAATGTTGTTGCATCTATGAAACTACAACGATTTCGATGAATCGCGCAAATGGATCCGGGAGAATTTTTGGCAATCGGTTCCGAAAAAAACGAAAGCCCGCGAATTCGCGGGCTTTCCGGTCATTTCGGTGCGAGCGCTTTGTCGATCTCGCCACGCAGCGTTTCCGGCTTGAACTTCCCTTCCCTGAAGTAAAGCTGTTTGCCGTCGGCTCCGTAAACGACGGTAAACGGCAAGCCGCCGGACCAGTCTTTGTGAATCGATGAGATCAACGTCGTTTCGTCTTTTGAAACGAGAAGAAATGCGGGCATCTCGGCCTTCATCCGTTTCAGAAAGTCGGGGACGAGTCCGTCGATGTCGGCGACGTCATCGAGCGAGACGGTGACAAGATCGATCTTGCCGCGATAATCGTTGTCGATCTTGACGAGATCCGGAAATTCCTCGATGCACGGCCCGCACCATGTCGCCCAAAAATTGACGACCCGCGGCCGCTCGGTCGCTTTAAGTGCGGCAAGCAGCCCGGCATCATCGACCTTGACGACCCGCGCCGGCTGTTCGGTTTTTGCCGGCGTCTGCGCCGATCCGGCTGCCGCAAGTCCGGCAAGGACCAGCATCGTCACCAGTAACTTATTGATGAGTTTCATCTTATTTCGTTTCCGCCCGCTTGATCGTGCAGCCGAACGCGTTGGCCCGCGTCATCGAGATCGCCTTTCCGGCCAGCGCTGATTCGGCCGCCGGTCGCAGATATTCAATCGTGACATTGTTTCCGGACCGGTCATTGTCGATCGCCCCGTGATAAAGCAAAACGTTGTTGGCGTCGAAGTAATAAACCTCGGGCGTCACTTTCGCGTCGAATTTGTCGGCGAGCACGTTGCCCTTGTCGATCAGGACCGGAAACTTGTAGCCAACCTCAGCGGCATTCGATTTGACCCATTCGAGCGATTCCGTCGCGTTTGAATTGATGCCGACAAAGTTGATTCCTTTGCCCTCGAATTCTTTCGCGATCTCGTTGATCCGCTCGTTGTAGAGTTTGACGACCGGGCATTGCGCCGAAAGCCAGACAACGACCGTCCCGTTTTTGCCCTTGAGCGCGTCAAGCGATTTCGTTTCGCCGCTCAGATCAGGCAGCGAAAAACTCTCGATCTTGGCACCGATCTCGAGTCCGCCGGCGTGTCCGACGTTCGGATTCAGGCCGAAAGAGAGTATCGCCATGGCAACGATCATCATTAACAATCCAGTTCGCTTCATACCTTTTTTACTCCTTGTTCAGTTATTTTCTTGAAAGATTCGCAACTATCATACGGTGCAGATCGCAATTTTGTTTAACGGTCCCGATCCTATCGGGCCCGGGATTTCATCTGGCGGCGCGGACGACCGAAACCTCGAGCTTGCATCTGTATGTCGCCTCAAACATGTCGCGGCGATAATCAAGTACCGCAAGTTCAGCCGTAAAATCCGCATCGCCGACGAGTTTCATTCTGACACGGTCTTTTCCCGGCCGATCGATAACGATGTCCGAAACCCGCCGTTCGTAGCCGAGATCGAACGCGTCGGCCAATCGAAGGATCGCCCCGAGGCGCATCACGGTCACTTGATCAGCCTCGCTGAGCGCGATGAAATCGGCGTGTTTTTCGCGCGGCGTCGTGCCGCGATGGTACCGCGCGACATTGGCGATGATCGCTCTTTCGGCTTCCGAAAATCCGGTCATTTCCGAATGTTTGATCAGATACAGCGAATGTTTGTGATGACTTTCGTGCGAAATGTGGTAGCCGATGTCATGCAGGATCGCCGCCGCCGATAAAAGCGTCCGGCCGTGGCGCTCAAGCCCGTAAACCGGTGCGATCTGATCGAAGATCCGTTCCGCAAGAAACGCCGTTTGAAGCGCGTGGCGCTCTTCGTATCCGAACCGACGGCCGACAGCGAAAACACCTCGGAGCCGGGCGTCCTCGACATCCGGAACCGGCGGCAGCGATTCGGCCTCGATCTCGCGAAGATGATCGATGATCACGCCCTCGCGCAGCGCAAAAGTGATCGGCTGCAATGTTTCGATTCCGACCTCGCGCATCACCGTTTCGAGGATCTGTCCGCCGGCGACGATCACCTCGGCGCGCTGCGGACTGATGACCGGAATCCGCGCCCGCTCAGCAAGCGGCATCTTCAGCAGTCTTTCGTTGATCGCCGCCAGCCGCTTGAGGGTGATCACGTCGGACCCAGTCGCGTCAAAGTGATTGATCAGTTTCAGAAGATTGAGGATCGTCCCCGATGTCCCGGTGGAAATCCTCCATGTTTCGCCCTTTATTTTCCTCAGCGGCCGGTCAAGCGCGTGTTTCGCCTCGATCCGCAGGTCTTCGATTTCGCGGCGTTTCGGCGGATCGGACAACAGAAAACGTTCGGTCAGGCCGACGGCACCGAGCTTCATCGAAAAAAGCTTGTGCGGCTCGCCGTTTTTCATCAGCGAGAGTTCGGTCGATCCGCCGCCGATGTCGATATTGATGAGTTTTCCCTTGTCGAGCCGGACAGCCTGAGCGGCGGCGATGCCGATCAGCCGCGCTTCTTCGATCGACGACAAAACTTCGACGCGGACACCGGTCCTCGACTCGATCTCGCGGACGAAATCGGCCGAATTTTGTGCTTCGCGAACGGATGCCGTGGCGACGGCGATGATCGAATTCGCGCCGCGGCCTTCGGCGATCAGTTTGAACTTTGCGATGGCGGCGGCGGAAAGGTCGATCGCCTCGTCGGAAAGCCGGTGGCTGCTGAGGGTTTCGTGTCCCAGACGCACGCGTTCGCGCTCCTGCACGATGATCGTGAAAGAGTCGCTGGCGGCGGCCTGAACGATCGCCAGTTTGAGCGAGTTCGACCCGATGTCGATGGCGGCGATTGTTTGCGTTTTCATTCTTTCTACGATGATAATAAAGTTCTCCGGAAAAGAGAATCAGATGCCGGCAAGACGCGTGCGACGTGTCGGATGACGGTGAGGGAATGGCTATGAAAGTGTTCGAAATCATGTCGATCGACGTCGGTTTCGTCCGCCTCGATGAAGATTTGTCGAAGGCGGCGGCGATCATGTGGGAAAAAGACTGCGGCGTTGTTCCGATCGTCACCGATGAACTCGTCGTCGTCGGCATCGTCACCGACCGCGATATTGCGATCGCCTCGGCGTCAAGAAACCGTCCGCCTTCGGCGATCAGAGCGTGCGAGATGATCGCCGATCCGCCGATCGTTTGCGGCATGGAAGATTCGGTGGCCGACGTATTAAAAACGATGTCGCGGCTCGGCATCCGGCGTTTGCCGGTCGCCGGCGAGCGCCGTGAACTCTTCGGCATGATCTCGATCGCCGACATACTCAGCAAGGGCAGAAAGAAAGACTTCAAACGGGCGCTCAAGACCTTGATCAAACTCGCCGGCCGCGGTTGCGGCGCCGAGTGCATCGAGATTTGAGAGCTCCGTTTTTCGGCGTCAGAAAATCAACTTGTAATCCATCATCAACCGAACTATTATCGTCTGGTATTTTTGACAAATCCCAAATTCAGGAAAAGTACCCCCGTGAAAACACTTTTTCTCCTGCGTCACGCCAAATCGAGTTGGGACGCTCCCGATCTCGCAGATTTCGACCGGCCTTTGAATGACCGGGGTCAACGCGCCGCGCGTTTTGTCGGCAAACTGATCGCCGAACGCGGGCTGATTCCGCAGATCATCATCAGTTCGCCGGCCCGGCGCGCGCGCGATACGGCGACTGTCGTTCAGGAAGAGGCGGAACTTTCGCCGGTCGTTTTCGATGACCGTATTTATGAGGCAAGCGCGCTCAGCCTGTTTCACCTGATCCGGGAGTTTGACGACAAGTATTCAAACGTCCTGATGGTCGGCCACAATCCCGGAATCTCCGAACTGCTCAGACTGCTCACCGGTCAAACCCACGACTATCCGACGGCTGCCTTGTCGGGCGTCACGCTCGACATTCCTGACTGGGCGTCGATCGCAATCAATTGCGGGCGGCTCGAGTTCATTCTTCGCCCTAAAGATCTGATGCCCCGATAGGATCCGCCCGTAACACAGATTTAACATTCCGTTCATCCGCCCTTAACTCCGGCGTCATACTCTGCTGTTTGAGCCGTCAAACATCGGGCTTTAGTTCTGTGCCGAATTGTTCTAAAGTCAGTAATTAATGGAACAGCGAAGACTTTTGGAGCGCGAATTGGACAT
>JBGASE010000111.1:0-11559 GCA_044229875.1 Pyrinomonadaceae bacterium
ACAAATTCAGTCATTTTGGCCGCCGCCAACACACCGAATTCAGCCACGAGATCACGCTCAAATCGTTGCCGATGAACAGGTTGTGCGATTCGTTCCGAGTGGCACGCGGATTGATTTGAATGAAAGCGCCGATGTATCCCGCTTCGGCAAGTCAAACACGAACTCTGGATGGTTACCCCCGGAGCCAAATCAGAAAAGCCCGATACCGCATTTGCGATATCGGGCTTCGTTTTTTGCGCCGGTTCCGGATCAGAATTTGAACTTCAATCCGATCTGCGCCTGGCGAGGCTCACCGAAACCGGCCGTCACGGTTCCGTCGAAGTTGAACGTCAACGGACGCGGAAGACTGCGCTGGTTGCGGCTGTTGAACAGATTGAAGGCCTCGAAGATACCCTCAAGCGACATCCTTTCACCGAACTTGAACACCTTAGAAGCCCTCACGTCGAGCGTGAAAAACTCGTTCTTGAGGCGTTCCGTGTTGCGTTCAATGATGTTCGGAAATGTTCCGCGATTGACGAGCGAAACCGGCTGCGCCGAGCGATACTGAAGAATCGGCGAAATCGTGAAATCGTACGGCAACGCGAAGGTCGCGAACGCGTTCAGACGATGCAGCTGATCGCGATCCGAATAGTTGTATTCCGCGGCCAGATCGCGCGGATCGACATATCGGAACGTGAACGGATCACGCTCATTGTCGTCGTCGGATTTGTCAGCCGAAGCGAGATAGTTGATCTGGAACTGGAAATTGTCCGAGAAACGCTTGTTGAGCGTCAGTGTCAGCCCCTGATAGAACGACTTTGCCGAGCTTTCGGTCGATCGGATCTCGCCGACGCCCGAACCGTTCGCGCGTTCAAACGGCGAAACCCCGCCCGGATAAAGCCTTCCGTCACCGCGGTTGACAAATCGCGTCAGACGATCCGACTTGGCAATATTGTAGGCCACAAGGAAGGTCAGATCTTTAGCGATCTCGCGCTCGATGCTGATGCTGTACTGCAGCGTCCGCGGATTCTTGAATCCTTTGGCAAATACCGCGATACCTGGGTTGAACGGCGTGAAACCGGCAGTCGGCACGATTCCCGGATATGCCGGGCATCCGCCGAGCCCGCCGAGCGTCGAGCTCGAACAAAGGAAGTTCGCGAAGAATATGTTTCCGGCAATCGCTCCGTCGGTGTTGCGCGGTCCGGCGAGTACGAGACCCGGAATGCGGGCGTAGTAAACTCCGGCACCGAGACGGATCGCAGTCTTGCCGTCTTTACCCGGCGACCACGCCAGCGCGAGACGCGGCGCATAACCGTCGGTAAAGTCCGGGATCGTGCCATCGGACGGGAAACGCGGATCGTTCAAGAACTGTCCGTAACGCGTCTGACTCGGGTTGTTGATCGGATCGGGCTCATACTGTGCTTCCCAACGGAAACCGAGGTTAAGCGTCAGGTTGCGCCGAACCTGCCAGTTGTCCTGAACATAAATTCCCGGTTCAATGACGTTAAAGCTCTGGGTCCCGGCTTCTTCGACCGAGCGGTTGCCGATCGGCGCAAATTGCAGGTAGAGCGCGAGCGCGTTGGCGTTGACTCCGTTGATGTAATCCTGGAATCCCGAAATCGCCTGGCTGATCGTCGGTGCGGCGAAAATGTAACGCCCGCGGGCGAAACCGATGAAGGTCTGTGCAACGTTGACGTGATTGATGTCGGCACCGAACTTGATCGCGTGGTTGCCGCTGATAACCGTGAAGTTATCGGTAAATTGCCAGCGCGTGTCGTTTGACGGCACCGGCAGGAAAAACGGGCGACCGAAGCGATATGAAACCGATCCATCGAATGTCCCGATGGTCGTGTCCGGAAGGTCCGGACCGTCATAAAAACGCGGACGTTCTTCCTTTGCCCACTGGAAACGGAATTCGTTCAGATATTTCGATCCGAAGTTTGAAACCAACTGGCCGATGAACGAATTCGATTTGTCCGTTTCACGTCCGTTGGCGCTGATGCCCCACGTCGGAACGTCGAACGTGCCGTTGACCTGTTCGGCGCGGCTGAAATTGTGGCGCAGCGTGAGGATGTTGTTTTTGTTGAGATTGAAATCGACTTTAGCCAAAAAGACGTCGGCATCATTCGTGCGCTCGATCGTGCCCTGCTCGATCGAGTTGAACCGCAACCGAAAGATCGAGGCGAGCGTCGGATCGATCGAATTCGGTTTCTCGCTACGTCCGTCGTTGCGCTCATACGCAATGAAGAAGAACGCCTTGTCTTTCTTGATCGGACCACCGACGTTTCCGCCGAGCTGATAGTTGCGGAAATCTTCGACCGGCAAATTGGCGGCGACCGCGTCCGGATTCTGGCCGGAAAGCGCCTGATTTCTGAAAAACAGGAACGCGGCGCCCGAAAACTGATTCGTACCCGACTTGGTCACGGCATTGATGAATCCGCCCGAGCTGCGACCGAATTCAGCCGAGGCCCCGACCGGAACGACCTGAAATTCTTTGACCGACTCAAGCGAGATCGTGAACGCCGGCCGCTGGCCGCCGCGCTGTTCTCCGAAAAACGGATTGTTCGCATCGGCACCGTCGATCGAAACGTTGTTCTGAATTCCCTTCTGGCCGTTGATCGTGATCTCGTCACCATCCGGTCCCTGCACGATCGAAACGCCCGGCGTCAGCAATGCGAAGCGCGAAAAATCGCGGCGATTGATCGGCAGGTTCTCGACCGAGCGCTGGTTGACCTGTGTTGAAAGTTCGGTACGGCTGGTCTCGACTCCTTCGCCTTCGGCCGTCACGTCGATCGTCGAAACGCCCGATCCGACCTTGAGTTCGATGCGGAGCGAGATCGTTTGACCGACGCCGACTGAGACGTTCGTCAACTCGGAATTCGAAAAGCCCGTGGCCACGGTCGTCACGGTATAGCGTCCGAGCGGAAGCAGCGGCGCACTGAAAAATCCGTCCGAATTTGTCGAAACCGATCGTTCGAACCCGGTTTCGACATTCCTGACGTTCACCGAAGCGCCGGCAACGACGGCGCCGGCCGGGTCAAAAACCGTTCCCTGTATCAAACCCGTCGTCGCCTGGCTTTGGGCAAATGCTGACGAGCAGAACAGAAACAATGCCAATAAGCTGATTAAGGCTCCTGATTTGCGGTTCATAAGCTGATATTCCTTAGATTTTGATTATGGATCATTTCGCCCGTACACCGATTAAAGTACTGCGCGGCCTGAAATCGATCGGGTGGTTGTTATCGCCAGATTATAGACCCGTTCACATTCTCCGACAACAGCCGCGATGTAAACTTTTTCAGATTTTGGTAACTGAAAATGCGTAGCCGTTTCAAATGTTGTCGGAGATCGCGCCGGCGGACGGAATTCCAAGCCGAATGTGTTCAGTCAAATGTCACGGCCCGCGTCCTGTTTTCGGCGAAACGCCGATTGTGTTAGCCTTTCATTTGCGCACCGATGCCGCGCCGCGTGACTTATGAAACCGTTCAATATCCGGGATATTCTGATCGATCCGCCGCTGATCCTCTCGCCGATGGCTGGCGTTACGGACTACACCTTCCGGCGACTGATCAAACGTCGGGGCGGCGTCGGCCTCGTCGTCTCCGAATTCATCTCGGTCGAAGGCCTGACGCGCCACAATCCGAAATCGAAACGTCAGATGCGGTTTGATGAGGAAGAACGGCCATTTGCGGTCCAGATATTCGGCGGGCAACCAGAACGGATGCGGCTTGGAGCGGAAATGGCTGAAGAAGTCGGAGCGGATATCCTTGATGTCAACTGCGGTTGCCCGGCACCAAAGGTCGTCAAACACGGCGGTGGCTCGGGCCTGCTTCGCGATCTTCCGAGGCTTGAGACGATACTTAAGGAGATCAAGCGCACGATCACGATCCCGTTGACGCTTAAAATGCGCGTCGGATACTCGGATTCGACGATCAACGCAGTTGAAGTTGCGAAAATGGCGGTCGATTGCGGCGTCGAGCATATTCAGGTCCACGGCCGCACAAAAGAGCAAGGTTACAAAGGTCTGGCCAACTGGGAACTGATTCGCGCCGTCAAAGAAGCAGTTGCCGTGCCGGTATCGGGAAACGGCGATATCACGTCGATCGAATACGGGATGAAAAAGTGGGATGAGTCGGGCGTCGACGGAATCCTGATCGGCCGCGGCGCGATGCAGAATCCGTGGATCTTCCGGCAATTCGCGGACGCGCTTGACGGACGCGAGCCGTATCAGCCTGATCTCGAAGAAAAGAAGGCGGTTTTGCTCGAGTTTTTCGAGATGCTGCGCGAGGAAATGCCCGAAATCGTCGCGCTTGGCAAGATGAAACAACTTGCCGGACAGTTCACGAAAGGACTTGTCGGCGGTGCGCAATTTCGGCAAACGCTGTATCATTCGCACTCAGCGACCGAAATACTCGACAACATTACCGATTATTTCGAGGCGCTTAAATCCCGAAACACGTTCGGCGACGGCGTTACCGAAGCCGACCGCGATCTGGAAATTTCGTCGTGCGACGCGTTTGCCGAAGATTCTTCGACCGCGGTTTGTTCTTAAATCGAAAGGAGTTCTTATGACAGTACGAATCTGCGCGGCAATGCTCGCGATGCTCGTCGGTACGATCGGAGTCGCGGCTCAGAAACTGAAGCCGGAAGACATCGTCGCCAAACATCTTGATTCGATCGCGACGGCCGAACAGCGCGCGGCGACCAAAACGATCATGGGAATCGGTGATGCGGTCGTCACGTTTGTAACGCAAAAGAATCAGACTGCGGTCGGCCGCGTCGTCATTGCTTCATCGGCCGAGAAGATGTTTTTCGGACTTAATTTGAATGCCGTGGATTATCCGCAGGAAAAATTCGGTTTTGACGGAAAGAGCGCGAAGGTTGCGTACGTCCGCTCGACCGCGCGCTCGACTCTCGGCAATTTCTTGCTGTCCAACAAAACGGTGCTCGAAGAAACTCTGTTCGGAGGTTCGCTGACGACTTCATGGGCATTGCTCGGGTCGCTCGATAGTAAAGGAAAGGTGTCGGGCGGCGGGACGAAGAAGATCGACGGCAAGGATACTTATGCCATTGATTATTCGCCCAAGGGCGGAAGTGATGTCGACATCACGCTTTACTTTGACAAGCAAACGTTTCGGCATGTCCGCTCTGAATACAAACGGATCTCGTCTGCCGGAATCGGTTTGCGCCCCGAGCAATCAAGCGGTTTTGATTAGACGCGCATCAAGCTTACCGAGGACTTTTCCGATTTCCGTGCCGTCGGTGGCGTTACCCTGGCGCACGGATACAAACTGACGTATCTGATTTCGGGTCAAAACGGCACGACCGAAGTCCGTTGGGATCTCGCGATGACACAATTCCTGATCAATCAGAAGATCGATGAAAAGACGTTTGTAATTGAATAGGACAATGAAATTCCTGATTTTGTTGGTAGTAATGCTGGGCGCGGCGGTTGGCGCCGGCGCCCAGGTGAAAACAAAGCCGACGCCGGCGCCGACGCCTTCAATGGCAACGGGCGTCAAAGCGTCAGCGGCGTACGCCGAGTTGATCCTGCAACGCGCCGAACTTTCGGCCGAACTCGAATCCTTGCTGATTGAGTATACGGACGAGTATCCGCGGATCAGACGACTGCGGGTTGAGCTGGGGGCGCTTCAGAAAGAGATCGACCGGCTGTTTTCGATCGTCGATCAGAACCGTCTGACAGCCGCGCTTGGAAAACTGATGGTCAGAAAAGCCCAGGCCGAAGTTGAACTTTGGGCGCTTCGTAAAGACTACAAGGACGATCACCCGGATGTTGTGACCGCCCGTAAGAAGGTAGAGGTTTTTGAATCCGCGATCCGTGAGATCGTCGGTTAGTTGCCGCTCTGATCAAACCTCATCGACGGGTCGCCGTAAAGAATGAACGTGCGCCGCATGTCAACCGTCGGGTACCGGGATTTGACTTCCCGCACCGCGTCTCCCAAACGCATTCCGGCGAATATCCGCGGATAGAGATCGCGTCCGATCAGGTCTTCTTCATAAGCTCCGTTCCAACCGCTCGCCGCCCAGACCGTGTGCGCGCCGCCGCGATTCCGTTTCATCATTGCTTCGGCAAATCCCTGAACCCCGAAAACCGTACTGTCGCCATTGAGACACGCCAGCGAGACGATCATCGTCGGCTTTTTGGTGTTGAACATCGACGAAGCATCGACGTTGCGGAGCAAACCGGCGCTGGTCCACGAAGTAATCGATCCGTGGCCGAAGAAATTGACGATCCCGACGCCGCTGTTGATCTTTGTCACGATCTGTCCGCGCAAGCTGGTCGGATCCTGCCCGGCCCGATCGAAAAACGTGATGTTCGGCGTTCCGGGTATCGTCGAAGCCATCTCACGCGATGAATTGGCGAAGTTGTACCCGAGATTGTCGTCAGAAACGAAGGCGACGCCGCGCCCGGCGATCTCGGACGCCGAAATTCCGCTCAGTGCTTCGAGCTTTTCCGCCATCGCGCTCAATTCGTCACGATCCTGCGCCGGAAGGCGGCCGACCGCGATCTCACCCAGGCTGTCGCCGGTGAAATCAACCAGCATTTCGTCCGAAGGCGCTTCAATGTTCCACGTGTCGACAAACACCGTCGGTACCGAATTCTGCGATTCATTGGCCAACCCGGAATAGTTGCGGGGATCCGAACTGGACTCTCCTGCCAGGATCACATAATCAGGTTTGATCGCCCAGTTTTGCTTTGCGAACTGCAGGAACGACTTGATCGCGCCGGCACTCTTGATTCCGTTATTGAATTCGTCGTAGATGTCTTCGATATCGACGATCTTTGTCCGCAGTCCGTTGTATTCACGGTTGTCGCGATAGCTGTACAACGCCTTCATCATCGGTTGCGTGGTGATCATGATCAGCCGTCCTTCGTTGAGCGGGTTCCGCAGATCCGAAGCGATGTTCGGGATCAAAGGATCGATCGTCAGCGGCTGCGCCGGCTCTCCCAATACGAACAGCGAACGCGGCGACGAAGTTCCAGGAACCGTGACACTATATGAGCCATCACTTTCGAGGCGGCTTTCGGGTGCGGTTTCGGTGACTGCCGACGGATTCGTGACATCGAAAATGCGGACCGTCGAGCTCGAGAAATTTCTGAGCCGAACTGCCTGGCTGCTATCGTGAAGAAACTCGAGTTTGTTGTCGGCGGCTTTCAGGAGCCGCGGATACGTGATTCGGAATGACTCCGTCAAGCTGAAGTCTGATGTCGTATTCGTCCCCTGGACGGTAATTACGTTTGCCCCTTCAACCAGCGCGGAAACCGGTACCGTTGTCGACCATTCCTTTCGGTCGTACGCCGGAAAGCTGAAGTTGCCAATCGCGTTGCCGTTAAGTTTGACCGAGATCTGGTGCCCAATGTTGCTGATTCCCTGAAGATCGATGGCGACGGTTGCCGTTTGATTTCCCTGGAGGTCGATATCCCTCAGGTTCAGCGTACGGCTGATGACCGTGTTCGAGACGTACGATCCGAACCAATTCTCCCGATCGCCGTTGAGTGCCGACGAAATGCGCATCGAACGCTCGCGTTTTTCGACGATGACACGTGATGAACCGTCACGCGCCGAGTTTATGTAATTTGAGTTCGAACGGTTGATGCGTGTTCCGGCGACGGAATCGTCGGTCAGCCAGTAAACGTTGGCGTCGGTCTGGAGCGTGTCGATCCCTTCTCCGTAGAATTCGATCGAAGCATCGTCATTGACTTTGATCGGGCGCTCGACGCCGCCGTTGAACATCCGCCAATTCGCCGTCAGTGAAGGTGTAAAGCCGAACGACGCGAGCGCGTCGGCGGTTACTCGATAGATGCCGCGTTCGCGAACAAACATCTTCAACGCGTTGCCGTCTCCGGCAAGCAGTCCGGCACTTTCGGTTTCCAACGCTTGGGAAGTTTTTCCTTCGAGGTTTACGGAATACTCGGTTTGCGTCTCTCGCTGTCGTCCGGCAACACCGGCGATTGCGGCGTTAACCTTCTCATCATCGCCAAACGCCGCCGATGCATAATACGGACCGAACCAACGCGACGACGAATTGAGATCAACTGATTCGATCCAGTATGACGAATTGACCGCGCCGGACGGGTCATAAGCGACATATTCGTCGCCGCCCCGAAGCAGATCGCCGCGGACCTTGGCGATGCTTCCCGGCCGCATTTGGTCGTCAACCGCCACTTTGAAGCCATTTTCGTCGCGCCACAATCTGAATCCGACGATATTTTGTTCGAGTTCCGTCTGCCAGCGAAGCCTGACGCCGCTTTCAAATGCATCGGCGACGGTCTCGCCCATCACCAGCTCAGTCCGGGGTTGTGTGATGCGCTTTTGCCCGGTTCGTGTCTTCTGCGCGATCGCCGGCAGTGCCGTTCCGCACATTAAAGAGGTTAATATCGTGGCCGTAACAAATAATCGCGGCGCGTTTTTTCGGATAGTCGCAAACAACAGATTTTTCATGCCAGTAATTTAAGGATCGGCGGGCGAAAATTGGCCGAAAGGGCAAAAACTTTAATAAAATCGGTCATTTTGAATGATTTGCTGCGGTGTTTTGACCGATCGTCAAGAACCAATTTAGGTTGTTCAACATTGTTTTGTCAAGCTAAATTTTGTTTAGTCAGTATACAGCGAAGCACTTCGACTTTGACCGCTTCCAACGGAGCCGGTGGGCGCCGAAAATCTGCACGCGGCGCGAAAAAAAGGCGGCGCATCGTTCTGACACGCCGCATTCCTTGCTACCGGGGCAACAAATCATCTGATCAGTCTTTGAGACGGATCGCCGAAGTAAAGAAAAGTGCGTCTCAGATCGAGGTTCGGGAACAAAGCTTTGACCTGGCGCGCGGCTTCGCCGATCGGCACGCCGGAGTAAATTCGCTGGAAATACTCGCGACCCATGATCTCTTCATCCGCGGCACCGTTCCAGCCAGAGGCGGCCCAAACGCCGAACGCACCGCCCGTCGGCGATTTCATCGTCGCGACGGACAGCGAATCGCCGCCAGGTTCGGCGAAACTTCCGCTGAGGCATGCAAGCATGACGACCAGCGACGGCTGCGAATAATTCGAAAGCGCGGCCGCGTCACCCGTTCGGTAAATCTGCCGGCTGGTCCAAAACGTCACTGCACCGTGACCAAAATAGTTGACGACTGCCGGGCCGTTATTCATCGATGCGAGAAGATTCTGCCTGAATACCGTCGGGTCATTGGCCGAAAGATCGGCATACGACACCTGTGCAGATGACGGCAAAGAACCGGCGATGTTACGGGCCGCGGCCTCAAAGTTATAGCCGGCATTTGCGTCGGAAACCATCAGGGCGCCGCGGTTCAGCACCTGTTCGTTCGACGTTGCGTCATGAACCAGGATCTTGTTGAGAACGGTGTTCAATTCTGTGCTTGTCCGAACCGGAACACGGCCGATGGCAAGATTCTCGAGCCCGTCATTGTCGAAATCCGCGATTGCGACGTCGGTCACTGCTTCCATATTCCAGGTGTCGGTGAGCATCGTCGGGACGATATTCGCATCCGGCCCGCCGTTGCCTGTGTAATTTCGCGGGTCGGTGCTGGCGTCTCCGACAAAGATCACGAACTCGGGTTTGACCGTCCAATTCGATTTCGCGTACGAGAGAAACGACCGGATCGCCTCGGCACTCGTCACGCCGTAGCTGAACTCGTCGTAAATATCGGTCGGGTCAACCATCATCGTCGGCAGCCCCTGCGCTTCGCGGGCGTTCCTGAGCACCTGAAGATCGGCGTGAAAACGAGTCGGAGCAATAAGCAACAAGCGGGCAGAATTGGTCGCCGACTTAAGCGATGAAACCGCGTTTGTTGATGTCCTTTCAACCGACATCGGCGTTGCCGAATCGCCCTGCGCGATGAAAAGGCGCGCCCCGGACGCCGCACCGATCGTCGCCGAATAAGTCCCGTCCGCTTCGAGCCGCGTTGCCGGATTAATCTCACTGACCGAGTCGTGGTTCGTGATATCGAAAACCCGGATCCGCGAACTGTTGAAACCGCGGATCTTGCCTGCTTTTCGCGAAGCGAGCGAGAATTGCAGCCGATTGCCGTCGGCCACCAGTCGTCGCGGATAATTGATGCGGACTGCTTCGAGCACCGAGTAATCGTTGCTTGCCGACGACTTCAAGCGAACCTCGTTCGCGCCGGCTCGAAGCAGACTGACCGGAACTGCCGTCGACCATTCGGAACGCTGAACATCACTGAATCCGATTTGCCCGATCGGTGTTCCGTTGAGCGTCACCGAAACGCTATGGGCAACGGTTCCGAGGCCCTGAAGATCAACACCGATGAGCGCCGATTCGTTACTTTCGGTCGCGATTTCGCTGAGGTTTAGAGTCGAAACGGACTCGGTCGGGCCGACATACCCGGCAAACCAGTTATCGCGGGCACCGTTCAGGACCGACGAAATCCGCATCGTTTTATCGCGCCGCTCAGCGACGGTCCGCGTCCATCCGTTCGGCGCCGAAGAACTGTATTTCGACGAACTTCGGGATGTCCGCCGACCGTTTCCGGATCCCGATATAAACCAGTAAACCGAGGCATCGCTTTGGGTCGTGTCGATTCCGTTTCCGTAAAATTCGATCGAGCCGTCGGCCGTGATCGTGATCGCCACCTCGCGTCCGTCGCGATAAAGCTTCAAACTTCCGCTTGCGCTGGCGGGAAATCCGTTTGCCTGAAGAGTCGCAGCCGGAACCCGGTACCAACCTGAGCGTCGGACCTCGAATTTGAGGGCGCCGCCGTTGGCGGGAAACGCCGACTCGGCGCCATCGTCAAAAAATTTTCCGGCATCCGAGTCGCGGTAATAGTCCGGGAAATCGACTTTATCGATTTGAGCAATTGACGCGATCGACGGAAGTGGGCGCCGCATCGGCTCGGTTTCAGCTGGATACTTGCGTTCAAGCGGCGCGGGTTCGAGAAACCGCGATTCGCCGCTCAGTAGCAGAGCTTCAATCTCGTATGTCGCGCCATCAACGGCCTTCGAGTCGAAGTACTCGTACTCGTCACCGGCGACAAGCACTCCGTTTGCAACCTTTGCGATGCTTGCGCCGACCGGTTCGCGATTGACCATCCGACGGTCGCCGTCGTGAATTCGCCAAATGTTGAAGCCGACAACATTGACTTCGAACGTCGTCGACCAGCGAAGCCGTACGGAGTCGCCGTTCGACTCGGCGTTGAATTCGCCGAAACTGATTTCGGCAACGGTATCCGGTGATTTCGGACTATCGGCGATCGCGTTTGTGCGAACCGCGATCGAATTGAAGAATATCGAGAAAACGGCGACGGCGATGACAGCAAAGCCGGCCGGACGAAGAGCGTCCTTGGGTGAAAGCATGTTGTGAATTGCTCCTTACTGGATTGATGCGGAGGTTTGGCTGAAGAAACCGGGGAGTCAAGAACGTTTCCGTATTTGAACGAAACGCCAATTCCAGATTATACGCGGAGAAATTCGATGTCAATACAAACTTGTTGTACGGCGTTGAATTATTTTAGCGGGATTTCGAGGCGTGATCCTTCGCGGATCACCGAAATCGTCATGCCGTTCACGGACTTATAGAAAACGGTCG
>JBGASE010000291.1:0-2506 GCA_044229875.1 Pyrinomonadaceae bacterium
GCAAAATTTCCGGAACCGATCTCGATCCTTGCAAGCGAAACGTACGGCGCAAGTTTGTCGGCGAGAAACGCCATTCTGAACTCTTCGGCCGGAAGCGGCGCCCGAAGCGATTCGATCATCCCGACCGCGCGATTGAAATACTCCAATGCGGCTTTCGGATTGGGTGCGATTTCACCGAGCGATTGAAGACACCGGACCGCGAGGCTCTGTTGTTCATTCGCAAGCGCGAGATCGAGTGCGTTCGCGTAAACGCGTTCAGCGTCACGCCGCTTGCCTGCGACCTGGTAGGCGTCGCCGCGAAGAATCATCGCCAATGTTCCGAAGCGTACATTTTCGCTCCGTTTCAGCGCCCGTTCCGCGCCGCGAAGTTCGCGACCGGCGGCAAGAGCGTCGGCGCGCTTCAGTTCAACCTCGGCGATCGTCAGTTTTGCCGAGGCGACGCCGTTCGGATCGTTCTCGGCGCCAAACAATCCAGCCGCGCGTTCGAGTTCGGTGCGGGCGGTGCGAAGATCGAGACTGCCGAGCGCCGTTTTGCCGAGATTGAGCCGCGCACGGGCCTCTTCGCCGCGAAGTTTAAGCCGTTTGAGCGTCCGCGCGGCGCGATGATAGATCTTCCGCGCTTCGTCGACCATGTTGAGTTCAAGATATGTATCGGCGATCTCAAGTTCGGCGATCGCTTTCTGATGCGGCATTGCGAGCCGGTCATATTTCTGACGCGAAACCTCAAGCAGGCGAAGCGCCTCGTCGAAACGTCCACGAAACAGTGCGAGCCGGCCCATGCTCGCCTCGATCTCGGCCTCGGTGACGGTCATCGAACTTGCGCGGGCGGCTTCAAGCGCCGAGCGATAGAACTTTTCGGCGTTGACGAAGTCATTGAGTTCGGCGTAGGTGTTGCCGAGACTGTTGTCGGCCATCGCCAATTCCGGAACGTCGCCGATGAGAGCGAATCGGTTTCGGGCGGCGCGATAGTACTTTTCAGCTTCGGATTCACGGCCGAAGCGCGAAACGATGTTGCCGAGGTTCTTTTCGACCTTGCCGGCCGATCGCTGGTCGCCGGCATCGACAAATGTCCGCAAGGCGTCGGCGGCGGTTGCGATCGCGGCGTCGTACTTTCCAAGCAATGCCAACGGTATCAGTTTGGCGACCTGCGTGTTCGCCGCATCGATCACCGCTCCCGACTTTGAAAATCTGGCAAACGCTGAATCGAGATAAGTTACGGCATCATCGAGTTTCCCGGATGTGATCGCGGCAATTCCGGCGACCCAATCGGCGAGTGCCGGAACCGGTTCGATTTCATGCGTTTTGGAAAGTATCCGAAGCGCGGCCGCGGCACGCCGAGCAACCGCCGGATCGGATGTCCAGGAATCGAAACAGACAGCTTTGATCTGAAGTGCGACATCCGGCGCAAGGACCGCGCTGACCTTTGACGCGAGTCGCATCCGGTCGCGGTGGGTGCGTGCAGCGATCAGCTTTTCTGCGAGACGTCTGTCGGGCATTTGGTTATTGTAACCCCAACGGCGGCAAATCGCTGACGGGCGAACCGCAACCGAAAACAGCAAAAGGACCCTTTCGGGCCCTTTTGCCTGTGTTGATGTTTCCCCTACCCCCGAAGGAGAAACATTAACCGACCTCGATTCCGTCAATGACGATTTCTTTTGTCGCCGAGGTCGCGACCAATCGGTAGGTTCCGGCCGTAACGCGCTCGAAGCGGAATTCGCTGAGTTCGCCCGCGACCGATTCAAAGATGCGTTCACCTTCAAGTCTGACCGTCGCGCCGCCGAAGCCTTCGCCGAGGATCTGTCCGGCGATCTTCAGATTTTTTGCGTCGCCGCCGATTCTGATATCGACGGAGTTGTCGCCCGCGCCGAAAAGCATCTGGCGCGTTGCCGACGTCGCCGAGCGTTCCCCGAAGACCGCTTTGTTCGGCGCCAGGTCGAGTTGAAGCACGCCGACGATGCGTTCGATCAGCGATCGTTTCGGTTCAACTGCCCGCGTCCGGAAGATATTTTTTGCCCATTTCACCGCGTCCGCCGGCGCATCGGCTGACTTGTCGGTTTCCATCAGGAATACGATCTTTTCGATCATTTTATCGTTGTTCATCAAGCTGTTCATCATCGCTCAATTGCCCTCTCACGGAAGACAGTGAGCGATCGGTCAGGAAAAAGACAAAAAAAGTAAAAAGTAAAAAGTAAAAAGTAAAAAGTTAAAAGTGAGAAGGTGAAAGGGTGAAAGGGTGGAAAAGTGAATGGGTGGAAAAGTGAAAGGGTGGAAAAGTGAAAACGTTAAAAAGTTGGTCCGCGCAAACGAGACTCATTGGCTTTGTAGCTCTTCCACTTTTCCACTTTTCCACCTTTTCACCTTTTCACTTTCCAATTCTTACTTTTGCCTATTTACTTTTTACTTTTGCCTTTCCACTTTCACTTTTCACTTCCCAAGGATCTTCGCGAGTTTCTGGAGACATCGCGCGCGCATCGGGCTGATGCTGGTTTCGCCGACGCCGATTTCT
>JBGASE010000112.1:0-28710 GCA_044229875.1 Pyrinomonadaceae bacterium
CTTTGCTTCCACCGCTTTGCGGTTCCGATCGCCGGCCCAGGTAATCGTTCAAAAACCTCTCATCGCGCGTGCCGACGGCGGTTTCGATCTCGTTTTCAAGCGCCGCGAGCGTCGCTGCTTCGGACGAGATCTCGACGAGCCGTCGGTTCAGTTCGTCGCCGGCGTTTCGCGCCTTTGTGTAGCGCCTGAAGAATTTCTCGGCGGCGAAGGTCAATTCGTCGTTGTCGTCGATGTCGATCTCGATCACGGGCGTATTCTCGTCAAAATAATCGACAACCAGCACTTTGCCTTCGAGACGCGGCGCATCGGCGATATTCGCGAGGATCAGATCGCCGTAACGTTTCCAGACCGAAGGATCACCGTGATTTGCGAGGTCCGCCCGCAGTTTTCCACCGAGTCGGGCGTTGCGCGCGACGGCTTGCCGGAATTTCGCGCGCGCCGCGGCGGCAAGCTGCGAAAACGCCGAATCGGCGGCCGCGGCAATGTAATGCGCGTCGAGCGCTTCGGAGATCGATCCCGATTCGGCATGGAACGCCGCTTTATCACTCGGTTGTCCGCCGTTCGCCGCGCGAGCCGGCGGTGCGTAGAGCGTCGCGATCTCCTGGCCGTCGCCGTGAGTATCGCGAAGCCGGTCAAGAATCCGGCGATCGGCGTCGAGCAAGAACAGGTTCGACGAGCGGCCCGTCAATTGGACGACGATCGTGTAGTCGCTCTTGTCGCCGAGCTCCGTCTCGCCGGTCAAACCGATCTCGACGATCCGCTCTGACTCCAACTTTGAAACCGAATTGATCACGGCTCCGCTGATCCGCTTGCGAAGGAACTGCGCGAACGCAAGCTGTTGTATCGATTGCTTTTCGACGTCGCGGAGCTTGCGCCGGATCAGATGAAGGCGCGGGCCGGACGTATCGGCGGCGATCAGGAGAAACGGCTCGCAACCGCGGATATCGATGACAAACGAAAGCTTTGAGAGCTGGAAAACACGGCCGATGCGATGACCGACGATGGTTGCCGCCAGTTCCTCCGCGACGAGTTGTAAGGTTGCATTGTTCACGCGTTTGAAACCCGGCGTCGTCAGAAAACCCAAATCAAAATGCCGTCGGCTTCGCGGCGGACGGCATTCAGATTATCGTAGAATCGCTTGCTTTCTAACATTCCTCGCGAACGACGATCGTACCGGAAAGCAGATCGTGTGCGGCGCGGCGCTCATCATTGAACAGCGCCGGAAGCAGACCGAGTCCGCCGAATGCGAGTGAAACGATGTAAACGGAAGAGTTTACGGCCGCCTGATGAAGCGTCGGGTAATCTTCTTCTTCAATATCGAGGACTTCAAGGCCAAGCATCTTCATGCCGAAAGTCTGCCCGAAGAACCCGATCGCGGTCGTCAGATAGATGAACAGAACGATCGCCAGCGTGACCCCGTACGCGAGCGCGCCGGCAAGGCTCAGCCATCGTCCGCCAGAGATCATCAGCGGTGCGAGCAGTATCAGGCTTGCACCGGCCCCGATCACAAGATCGAAGACGGCGGCGTTGAAGCGCATTGCGAGCGGCGCGACATCTTCCACTTCCTCAAACTCAGATTCAACCTCTTCGTATTCGGCAACCTCGTCGTCAATTGCGTCGGCGGCGCGCGAAATCGAGATGATCCCCGGTTCTTCATCTGACAGATCGTCGATCAATCCGACCGACTGGGCTTTTTCGATGCTCGACGAAATGATCGAAGCGTTCGGCAACGGCCGGAGCTTGTTCGTGTCGAGCTCTTTTTTCGCAATGATCGGAAGTTCCTCAATTACCGGACGCGGCGCCAAAGCCGCCGGCGGCGCGATCGCGGGTTTCGGCAGAACCTCCGCGTTTTTTGTCGCGATATAAAACGGATAGCTCTTCGCCGGCATATGTGCGGACGAAGACGGTTCGCTCTTCATCGCCGGAGCGGCCGCAGCGGGCGCCGGAGCCGAAGATTCGCCGTTCAGGAACCGGCGGCGTGATTCTTCGATCCGCTTCAGCGCGCCCTCGAGCCGGTCGTTCTTCTCGTCTGCCGGCGGTGCCTCATACGCGACGACTTCGGCTTTAACCGCCGCCGATCCGTTTGTCTGAAGAACGGTCGTCGAAACGGCCGTGACCGGAGCGCCGGTCGATTGAGCGATCGCGATGTTTTCGCGGCGCTTGCGGACCGCATTCTGGAGCTCGAGCCGCCAATCAGGTAAGGCGGCGTTCTTGTTCTGAAAGTCGACCAGCGTCGGGCTCGTCGGTTTGGCCATGATCTCGGCGGTGTGGGTTCTGACCTGCGGTTCGGCGGCAGCGATCGGGTCCGGAGCAGGCGCGGCCGGGCGCGGTGCCGGCATGAACGGCAACGGCGCGGGCATCACCGCCCTGGCGCATTCCGGCGCGGTTTCAGCCGTCCTCGCAATCGGGGAAATCTTGTCTCTCAGTTCCTCGCGAACGGAGTCGTTCATCATCGCGCCGCAACTCGGGCAAATCGACAGCGTCGATGCCAGATCTCGATTACAAACGGGACAATTCATAGGATTGAAAAAAGCTCGAAAACGGAATTGTTGTCTGACCTGAACAGAGAACCTTGATATGATCCAAAAACAGACGCGATGTTATCAGAGTTTACTTTAAGTCGTCAACAGTAAAGTTAAGCAAAATTTAAACTTCCGGCGATTGTTAAATGTTTTTGTTATAGAAGGAACGAATATCGGTATCAAACTTGGCGAATAGTCCCAGCGAGCGATATACACGGAGCGATTCGAAATCCCTGTCGAAATGTATCAAAAAGGCGCAAAATCGACAGCGAGTGTCAGAGTGGGGCGGAAATTCAGTAGCCTGAGAGCCCGTCGGAATATTCAGAATCACCAGTTGCTTTGCGCCTTGGCGTCTTTGCGGGAACACCCGGTTTGTCTTCCCGCAAAGACGCGAAGGCGCAAAGCGATCATGAACCCCGCTTCAAGAATTAAGAATCGGGATTTAAGATTCGATAAGATTCAAGATTCAATGTGATCTGCGATTTACCGGATTTGGGCTCAAAATCGATAGCCCAAATCGCGTGACCGCGTGAACGCGGAAATCGAACCGAAAGCGCACGTCGAATATCCAGAATCGAAAATCCAAAACCGCGTCGCTTTGCTTTTTATGAGTTCGCGTTTACAATTTATTGGTGAAATTTCGTCTTATCTCTGAAAATCAGCCGAAGGGTGATCAGCCGGCGGCGATTGAGCATCTCGTCGAAGCGCTCAATGACGGCACGAAGAATCAGGTTCTGCTCGGCATCACCGGCAGCGGAAAGACATTCACCATCGCCAATGTCATCGATCGGGTTCAGCGGCCGACGCTCGTGCTTGCCCACAACAAAACCCTTGCGGCACAGCTCTACCAGGAATTCAAGACGTTTTTTCCCGAAAATTCCGTCGAATATTTCGTTTCCTATTACGACTACTATCAGCCCGAAGCCTATGTTCCGGCATCCGATCTGTACATCGAAAAAGAAGCGACGATCAATGACGAGATCGACCGGTTGCGACTGAGCGCGACACGCGCGCTGTTCGAACGCCGCGACGTCATCGTCGTCGCGTCCGTTTCGTGCATTTACGGTCTCGGCGATCCCGATGCGTATTACGGGATGCTGATCTTTGTCGAGCCGGGAATGGAAATGAAGCGCGAGGAGCTTTTGCGAAAGCTCGTCGAACTTCAATACGAACGGTCGGAAATCACATTTGAGCGCGGCAATTTCCGGGTGCGCGGCGATGTTGTCGAAATCTATCCGAGTTATCAGGATCAGGCGTACCGGATCGAATTCTGGGGCGATGAGATCGATGCGATCTACACCATCGATCCGCTTCTCGGCGAAGTCCGCGAAAAACACGAGGCACGTCTTCCGATCTACCCGAAAACTCATTACGTGATGTCGCCGGGAACGATCAAACGCGCGATCAAAACGATTCGTGAAGAGCTTGTCTGGTGGGAAGAGGAACTCATCAAGGAAGGGAAACTGGTCGAATCACAACGGCTTCATCAGCGGACGATGTACGACCTTGAAATGATCAAGGAGATGGGCTTTTGTCACGGGATCGAAAATTACTCGCGTCATCTGACGGGCAAGAAACCGGGCGAGCCGCCGCCGACGCTGCTTCATTATCTGCCGAACGACGCGATCATCGTCATTGACGAATCGCATCAGACGATTCCGCAGCTCGGTGCGATGTATAAAGGCGATCAGTCACGCAAAGGCACGCTTGTCGAATACGGATTCAGGCTGCCGTCGGCAAAAGACAACCGGCCGCTATGCTTCGAGGAATTTGAGGGAATCCGCGGTCAGACGATCTATGTTTCGGCGACGCCCGGCGATTTTGAACTCAGGCAAACCGGCGGCGAGATCATCGAACAGATCATCCGCCCGACCGGATTGCTCGATCCGGAAGTCGAAGTCAGACCGGTCCGCGGGCAGATCGACGATCTTCTGAACGAAGTCCGGGTACGCTCCGAACGGAACGAACGGGTGCTGGTGACGACACTGACAAAAAAGATGGCTGAATCGCTGTCCGAATATTTCGCCGAAGTCGGCGTTCGGGTCACGTATCTCCACTCCGACATCGATACGCTCGAACGCATCCGGATTCTGCGCGACCTGCGCCGCGGCGAATTCGACGTTCTCGTCGGCATCAATCTGCTTCGTGAAGGCCTTGACCTGCCGGAAGTCTCGTTGGTCGCGATTCTTGACGCCGACAAAGAGGGCTTTCTGCGATCCGAACGATCGCTGATCCAGACGATCGGTCGGGCGGCGCGAAATTCGGGCGGGAAGGCGATTTTGTACGCCGACAAGATCACCGATTCGATGCGCCGCGCGATCGACGAGACCGAGCGCCGGCGGAAGGTTCAGACCGAATACAACGCGGAACACGGGATCACGCCGACGACGATCGTCAAATCGATCGAATCGACGCTCGTTACAGCGTATGAAGCCGACTATTTCAAAGTCCCTCTCGAACTTGATGCGTACGAGGAATACTCGCCTAAGCAGATAAAGGAGACGATCGCCGGACTCGAACGCGAGATGCGCGAAGCGGCAAAAGAAATGAAGTTCGAACGCGCCGCCGAAGTCCGCGACAAACTCAAATATCTGCGCGACCGTCAGCTGCAGCTCTCCTGAAAAATCTATTGATGGCCGGTCGCACCCGGCGTAAAATAGCGGTGTGGCTCGAGTTCTTGTTCTGATTCTGATGTTGGCCGCGTCATCCGTCGCAGCGGATTACTCGCTTCGATTTTTCGGAAACGGCAGCGGTGATATTGATCGCGTCAAAATACCGCTCGACAATCCGCACCGATCGATCGATGTCGGGGATGATTTCACGATCGAGTTCTGGATAAAGGCCCAGCCCGGTGAAAATACGGGAAGCGTCGATTGTTCGTCGACCGCCGGCGGCGACCGCTGGATCACCGGAAATACGATCTTTGACCGCGATATCTACGGCGCCGGCGATTTCGGCGATTACGGAATCTCGCTCGGCGGCGGACGCATTATTTTCGGCATCGACGCGGGGCCGGGAAGCATAACGATCTGCGGCAGTACCGTCATCGCCGACGGATCCTGGCGCCATGTCGCCGCCGTCAGGCGACGATCTGACGGCCGGATGCGGATCTTCGTTGACGGAGTTCCCGACGCGACCGGCAATGGCGGGACGGGCGGAATCGGTTACCGCGATAATCGCGTGACGAAATATCCCAACAGCGATCCGTTTCTCGTGATCGGCGCGGAAAAACACGACGCCGGACCGAACTATCCGTCATTCAAGGGCTGGATCGACGAGATCAGAATCTCAAACACCGCGAGGTATGATGCCGCGTTTCCACGACCCGCATTTCATCCGATCGAAGACGCGAACACCGTCGCGCTTTTCCATTTTCTCGAAGGGTCGGGAGACTTCATCGGCGACACCGCCGGAGCCAACCACGGCGTGCGAAGATTCGGCGGACTGCCGGCCCAGGGGCCGCAATGGACTATTGATTCGGTGTTCAATCAGGGAATGCTGACGCGATTTATCAGCGGACGACTGCGGCGAGCCGACGGGACGCCGGTCGCGGATACGATCGTCCGAATCGAATTCGTCGAGGACCCGGGAACTTTCGCGACGGCAACGACCGACTCCGACGGCCGATACTTTTTCGTCAATTTGCCGACGACGTTTGCGTACTCGATCAGGCCGTCCGCGCCGCGATCGGCATTCCGACCGGCGCGCCACATAGTTTTTCACACCGACAATCGAAACGACGTTGATTTTGCCGTCGAGCGGCGCCGGAAATGGCGCTGAAAAACATTGTTGTAACTCACTGGATTCTGGTAAAATCAGAACGGCTCCCGCCGCCTTCCCGCGATGAACAGTTCAGTCGTCAACAATCGTTATCAAATCATTCAACAAATCGGATCCGGAGGTTTCGGGGATACGTTTCTCGGTGAAGACCTTGGGTTTCCGCATCGGCCGAGGTGCGTTATCAAAAGGCTGCGGACGCAATCGGGCAATGGCCCGGCGGCGCTCGCCGGTGAGCTTTTCCAACAAGAGGCCGAGACCCTTTACCGGCTCGGCCGGCATCCGAATATCCCGAGCCTGATCGCGCATTTCTGCGATCGGGGCCAGTATTTTCTCGTTCAGGAATTCATTGACGGCCACACGCTCGACCGCGAATTCCTCGGCGGCAAGCGATATGACCAGCACGAAGCGATCCAAATGCTCGGACAGCTCCTTGAGATTCTGAGTTTCGTCCACGGCGAACAGGTGATTCACCGCGACGTGAAACCGGCAAACATCATCCGACGCTCGACGGACGCGAGCCTTGCGTTGATCGATTTCGGGGCAGTAAAGCAATTGAACGCCGCCGATGCCGCCGGAAATGCGGCCGTCGGCTCGCACGGATACATGCCGGTCGAACAACTCGCCGGAGTCCCTTGTTTCAGCAGCGATCTTTTTGCGCTTGGACTTGTCGTCATCGAGGGAATTACCGGACTCAAACCGCTTGATCTACCGAAAGATCCACAGACGCTTGAGTTTCAATGGGCGGCAAGGACGGCGCTCCTGCCGGAATTCGCCGCATTTATCTCAAAGCTCGTGCGGCGAGACGCGCGCGACCGATTTCCCACGGCACGTGAAGCGCTGACGGCGCTCAACTCGATCGCCGAGCGGAGCGGATTTTTTCAGGGACATCGATCATTCAAGCTTTCCGCCGGCGGATCAGCGCCGGTCGTCGCGGTACCGGCCGAGATTCCGCCGACGGTCATAGTCTCTCCGGGGCAGCGGCTTGTCAGGCACGTCGAGACGGCAACACCCACTCGCCCCGCCGAACCCGGCAACGCCAGGCTGGCGAAGATTGCGATCGGATTCGGAAGCCTTGCCGTATTGTTCGCGGCGTTCCATTTTGCGGGTGTCGGGACTGATCGACCGTCACCGCCGCTGCCGGTCGTCAAAGCCGCGACCGAAACGCCCATCGCCGTTTCGAAGATCGACGTCTTTGAGGAAGCGATGACCCAGGCCCGCGAGGCATCGTCAAAAGAGCCGTCGGCGTCGACCGAATTCGAGTGGACGGAGATCTCAAACAAATATCGGCGCGCCTATCTTCTGCTTAGCTCGGTCAGCAGGGAACACCCGAACTACGAAACGGCGCAGAAATCGATTGACTTCTACAAACAGGAATCCGAACGCGCGCGACTCAGGGCGGCCAGGATCTCGGCGAAGCCGCAATGAAACTTCCGGAGTGCGGCGCTTTTCCGCGCCTCTCGTTTTGACTTAGAATAATTACGATGCAAGTCAAAACCGCGCCCGACGAGATCGAGAATTACCTGACCGACGCCAGTAATATGCCGGGCGGCCATGCCGAGAAGCTTTTCATTCCGGAGAATGCGGGTGAAGTCGCCGACGCGTTGCGTCAGGCTGATCTCGCCGGAAACGCGGTTACCATCTCCGGCGCGCGCACCGGAACCGTTGGCGGTGCGCTGCCGTTCGGCGGATATTTGGTTTCGCTTGAACGACTTAACAGGATAATTTCGATTGATCCCAAGAGCCGGACAGCGATCGTCGAACCGGGCATGATTCTCCAGGATTTTCAACGGGCGGTCGATTCCGCCGGTCTCTTCTATCCGCCGGATCCGACCGAGTGGAGCTGCCAGATCGGCGGTACGATCGCGACCAACGCCTCTGGCGCGCGGAGTTTCAAATACGGCGCGACACGGAATTTCGTGCGGCGTCTTGAAATCGTCCTCGCCGATGGCGACCGGCTCTCGATCCGCCGCGGTGAGCATTTCTCAACTGATGGATTCGTGGAACTTACAACCGCTTCCGGGCGTTCTGTGCGGGCCAAACTTCCGACCTATCCGCAGCCGGACGTGAGAAAAAACACGAGCGGTTACGTTTCAGGCGCGACGGTCGACGCGATTGATCTGTTTATCGGCTCGGAAGGGACGCTTGGCGTGATCGTTGAGGCGGAACTCGAACTTCTTCCGAAACCTGAGTCATTTTTCAGCGGCATTGTATTTTTTGGAAACGACCAGGATCTTCTCGGTTTTGTCGCCGAAGCACGGGCGCTTTCGTTTGCAAATCGTGAGACTGAGCCGACCCGGCGTCCGCCGAATCCGGTATCGGCGTCGCTTATCGAGTATTTCGACGACCGCTCGCTCCGGCTGATCTCAGAGCGATTTCCGGACGTTCCTTCAGATGCGGTCGGCGCGATTTATTTCGAACAGGAAACATCGGCCGACACCGAAGACTCGCTGCTCGCGGGCTGGAACGAATTGCTCGAAAAACACGGCGCCGACCTTGAGCGATCGTGGTTTACGACGACCGACGCCGACCGCGAGCGACTTCGCGCTTTCCGTCATGCTTTACCGGTCGCGGTCAATGAGCGGATCGTCCGCAACAAACAGAAAAAGGTCGGAACCGACATGGCCGTGCCCGATCGCAATTTTGCGTCGTTCCTTAATTTTTATCGGCAAAAACTCGACGCCAGCGGCCTTGAATACGTCATCTTCGGCCATATCGGCGACAATCATCTTCACGCCAACATGATCCCGAAAAATGACGCCGAAGCGACCGTCGCGCGGCATCTTTACGGCAGATTCATCGCGCAGGCGATCATGCTCGGCGGCACGATCTCGGCCGAGCACGGTATCGGAAAACACAAATCGAAATATCTTTACGTTCAGTACGGCGAGCGTTATCTGAACGAAATGCACGAGTTGAAGCGCGCTTTCGATCCGAAAGGGCTGCTCGGCAACGGCAACATTATCGGCTCCGGACGGTCCGCAAGCCCGACCGGACTCGAGATCGGATTTTGAAATTATGATAAAGGCAATATTGTTCGACTTTAACGGCGTGATCGTCGATGACGAGCGGGTCCAGATGAAGGCATATCAGGAAATTCTGCAGGCCGACGGCGTCGAGCTTTCGGAATCAGATTACTTCGCCTGCATGGGAATGGACGACGACACGTTCATCCGCGCAAATTTCGATCGTTGCGGCAAAGCGGTTTCGGAAGAGCGAATGACGGAGATCAGCGTCGCGAAAACGGCGCGCTGGCGTGAGCTTCTCGCAAAAGAAATTCCGATGATCCGCGGCGCCGAAGATTTCATCCGGCTCGCGTCGCGCGAGTTTGCTCTCGGAATCGTTTCGATGGCGAAGCGTGAGGAAATCACGTTTGTACTCGACGCCGTGGGACTCACGAAGTTCTTTGCCGTCATCGTTTCGTCCGATGACATCGAGCATCACAAGCCGCATCCGGAGGGCTATCTCAAGGGATTTTCGATGATCGATTCACACCGGATCAATCAAGGCCATCTGCCGATGGTGCACGGCGAAATTCTGGTTGTTGAAGACGCGCCGCAGGGCATTGTCGCCGGTCGGACCGCCGGCATGAAAACGCTCGGGATAACGAGCGCGAAATCGGCGGACGAACTTCGCGCGAGCGGCGCCGACGCGGTCTCGGCCGATCTGCGCGATTGGATGCCCGATTCGATTCGGCGCGTATTTGTTTAGGCAGAGAACATTATGTCAAATCTTATTTCTCTCGAAGCTGCGCAAAACGACCTGTTTTCGCTCGCTGCCAGGCTCGCCGAATCGATCAAAAGCGGCGACGGACATGCCGAGGCGCTCAAGCGGATCGTTCCCGCTTATATCGAAAACGGCGACGTCGATCTCGCCGCCGAACTCGCGGACACGATCAACGATCCGTTCACGCGTGATCGCCTGCTGACTGCGGTCGCCGAAAAATGCGCCGAAATGAACGATCTTGAGTACGCTTTTCAGCTTACGGAAGCGATTGAGGACGTCGGCATTGCGGCTGAAGCGCGTGAACGTATCGCATTCAAACAGGCGACTGCCGGCGATACCGACGGCGCGCTTGCGACGGCCGATCAGCTTGACCATCCCGACAATGTTTTTATCAGGCTGGCGCAGATTTTTGACGAAACCGGAGATCTTGCAACGCGGGATGAGATGCTCGGATCGATCGAGTTCCCGACGGCGAAAACGACCGCTTACGCTTCGATCGCGCTTCAGGCGCTGCGCGCCGGCGACAAGACAAAGGCCGCGGGTCTGCTCGACGAAGCCGCGCGGTCGGCGCTTGCGATATCGGCAATTTGTTCGTCGAGGCGGGCCGCAAGGATCGCGCGATCGAAACTCTTGACAAAGCGCGACAGATCGCCGAAAAGCTCGACTCCGTTCATCGCGAATATCTCTTGTCCGCGATCTCGCTCGGATTTTTCAATGCCGGATCGATGGATCTCGCGGACCGCGCGCTTGATCTCATATCCGACAAAACGCATATGTCGGCGACGCTCCTCGGGTTTGCCCGCGGGTTCTGGGACCGCGACGAAAAAGCGGACGCACTCGACGCGCTCGATGAAGCGTTTCAGATCATCCGTTCGCAGCATCAATCCGAAACGCGTGACAGCCGTTCGAAATTTCAGCTCTGGAGATCGATCGCGACCCAGTTTGCCGGATTCGGCAAGACCGAGGCGGCGATTGAAGCGGCACAGGAAATTCCGGATGAAGACGAGCGTGCCGACGCCTTTTCTGAGATCGCTCAGATCGCGACGCTACAGAACGAGCCGGACTTTGCCGATCAGGCGTTTCGCGCGATCGAGGATGATTCGAAGCGGATGTCGGCGCTGATTGGAATGTCGGATGCGATCAGGTCGCGCGACGAAGAAGAGTCGGTTCGGTTGCTGGAAGAATCGGCGTCGATGGTCGATGAGGTTCCTCAGCTCTCGCTCAGGTCGGGTGCGCTCAATGCTTTGGCGCGGCGATTTGCCGATCGTCAGATGACCGATCGGGCGCGCGAAGTCTCGCGGCTGAACATCGAAACGATCCTCGCGATCAAAGACGAAAGCGTCCGTTCGATCGCGTTCGCCGATCTGGCCGATACGTACAAATCGATCGGATTTGAACTCGATGAAAGCGAACGGGAATTGCTAAGGCGATCGATCAGATTTGCGTGACGGAGAGTGAAAAGAAGTTCGCCCGCAAAACACGCGAAACTCGCGAAACGGTTTTTGCGACTGTTGATTTGTAAGTAGGTCCTGCTCTCTGTTTATCAAGTAACGAATGCAAATCGTCGCTTAATCGCTACAACGTAAATTCCGTTACGGTGGGAACGATACGCGGCCAAGGCCGTTTGTGTCATCGGTCAGTATGATTCTTGGCGGCGATTCCGGACCTTCCGTTTGAGCCGCCTCTCTCGCCCAAAGGCGAAACTCTAACGGAAATCGAAAATCCAAAATCGAAAATCCCTAAAGTCTTCTGTCCCGGTTGATGAGGTCTTCGAATCGGTCGCGTTCACGGATGACCCGGACGCTTCCGTCCGTTCTGGTCATGACGACGCACGGTAGGAAACGGCCGTTGTATTGGAACATCTGCGCGATCGAATAGGCGCCGCAGTTGAGCAGCGCAAGAACGTCGCCGACGCCGGTTTCCGCCGGCAGCAAGCGATGATCCGGAAGACGGCCGTGCCCCTCGATGTCGAAATAAACGTCGCCGCCGTCGCAGAGCGGCCCGGCGAGTTTGAAGCGGTTCGCATGCGGTTCATCGGTCCGCGAGCAGTGAACGATGTGGTAATACCATTTGTAGGTTTCCATCGAAAGCAGCACGTTGAATCCGGCATCGGTCAATAGCCAGTGATCGCGTTCCGATTCCGCGTGACCGGCGACCGGGCGCGATTTCTGATTGCGGACCGTCGTCAGGCAAATTCCGGTATCGGCGATCACCGATCTTCCCGGTTCCAAAAGCAGCGTCAATCCTTCGAGCAGATGGGCGGCGCCAACCTCGTCGGCCGCGGCCGTGAGCGCGTTCCACGCCGCGCCGACGGCGTCCGCCGGTTCGAAATCGGCGGCAAACATCTCGCGCTCGCTGCCCGAGAATTCGCCCGCCTGCGATCCGTCACGAAGATAATTGACCGGAAATCCGCCGCCGAGATTGAGATGACCGAGCCTGACGCCGGTTTCATCGTAGGCCTTCATGAGGTTCTCAAACAGCGTGCGCAACGCCGCCGAGTATGGTGCCGGATCGGCGTTCTGCGATCCGATGTGCAGATGGACACCGGCTAAATTGATGAATTCATTCGACTTGTAGATCCTGAACGCTTCGTGCGCCTCGGCCGGCATCATCCCGAACTTCGACGTCAAAAGCGCGGTCTGAAGCCCCGAATGCGTTTTTGTTTCGATCTCGGGGACGAGCCTGAGCGAGACGTTGGCGGGTTTTCCGAGCCGGCGCGCCGTTTCCTCGATCAGCGAAAGCTCGAACAATGAATCGACCTGAATCGCGTAGATCCCGGTCCGGATCGCCAATTCGATTTCCCAAACTTCCTTGCTCGTCCCGTTGAAAATGATCTGATCGCCGCGGAATCCGGCTTCGACGGCCTTCCAGAGCTCGCCGCCCGAATTGACCTCGAGATCGCAGCCGGCGTCGCGGACGACGTCGAGAACCGCCATATTCGAGTTCGCCTTTGCCGCGTAACAGACTTTGAGGTTACAGCCGATCGCCTGCCGCGAACGCTGAAGGCGCGCGATGTTGTGCCTGATCCGCTGTTCCGAAAAGACGAAAAGCGGCGTACCGAATTCGGTCGCAAGCTCGTCCGCGCGATGGCCGTCGATCGTCAGCTGTCCGTCAGCCGAATCGAGAAAGTTGTCGATTTTCCAACTCATAAGAAAGACTAGGCCCGTCCTGAACGGCGATTTCGCGCGTTGGACGAATTGCAGTTTCGTCGTCTCCCGAAACCGGGTCGGATAATCCCCGACCGATTCGATCGGGAATTCCAAATCCGGACGTTCGGAGATCTGAGATCTGAAATTTGAGATCACCGGAGCCCGTCGGAATATTCAAATTCACAAGTTGCTTTGCGCCTTCGCGACTTTGCGGGAACACCCGGGCTGTCTTACCGCAAGGACGCCAAGGCGCAAAGCAATCGTGAAACCTGCTTCAAGATCGTAAGGCTTTTGAATCTTGAACAAAGCATTGTAAAAGATCAGAATTCGAGTCCGGTTCCGATCGGGTGCAATCCCGGCAATGAGATCGGAAGCTTGCCCGAAGGTTTCGCCAACCCGAACATGATCCGCGCCGACGCCCGTTGAAGCCCGGGCATGTCGCCGTACGCGACGACATACGTCTTGAGCTGCGGAAAACTGCTCAGAATATAGGGATTTCCGAAGGCGACTCCGACGACAGGCTTGTTCGCGGCGAGCAACTCACGCATGATCTGCGCTCCCGATTCGGGAATTCCGACGCTGTTGCGCGCGCCCGAACGGACGCGGCCGAACATCGCGACGATAACGATGTCGGCGGCGTTGGCCGATTGTTTTGCGCGATTGACCATTTCTGCCGTCGAATTGTCCTGAAGCAGCATTGAGCCGCCGCGAATCCGGTTCTCGCGCAAAAATCGGTTGAGCGCCGCGTTTGTCGCTTCGCCGTCGAATCCGTTTGAGACGCCAAGCACGAATATCCGCTTGTCCTTCGGCAGCGGAAGCAATCGGGCGTCGTTGCGGACGACGGTCACGGCCTTTTCGGCGATCTCGTCGGTGAGCGCATAAACGTCTTTCGATGAAACGATCGTGTCGATCCGGTCGATCGGCGCGATTTTTTGATTGAACAGGCCGACATGATGTTTCCAGGCGATCTGTTTGGTGACCGATTCGTCGAGCCTCGACATCGGCAATTCACCGGACTTGACCGCCTCGCGCAGGCCCTTGACCATGGCGTCGACATCGGCCGGTTTTTCGAGAATATCGGCGCCGGCGAGAACAGCGCGGACGCCGGCTTCCTCCTGATTCACATAAAGCGTGAGACCACTCATGCTCATCGCGTCGGTGACGACCAATCCTTTGAAGCCGAGATCGTTCTTGAGAATGTCGGTAGTTATCTTCTTGGACAGGGTTGCCGGGACCGAAACGCTTTCATTGACGATTTCGGCTCCTTCTTCGGTATCGACGCGGAGCGCGTTTTTGAGCGGTTTGATCTCGGTCGGGTCGATCTGTGGCATCCCGACGTGCGCGACCATGATTGATGCGAGTCCGTTGTCGATCGCCTTTTTGAACGGGAAGAGCTCGATCCGGTCGAGCCGCTCACGGTTGACGTCGATGATCGGCAGTCCGCGGTGCGAATCGACGTTCGTATCGCCGTGTCCCGGAAAATGCTTGCCGGTCGCGATCACTCCCTGGCTCTGGACGCCGGCGATGAATGCCGTTCCGAAATCCGCGACCAGCGCCGGATCTTCGCTGTACGATCGGACGTTGATCACCGGATTGTCCGGATTGTTGTTGACGTCAAGAACCGGTGCATAAACCTGCATGATTCCCATCGCCTTTGCCTCGCGACCGGTGACGACGCCCATTTTGTAGGCGTATTCGGGATTTCGGGTCGCGGCGACGGCCATGTTCCACGGGAAGTTTGCGGCGTCGAAAAAGCGCATTCCGATCCCGGTTTCGGCGTCGAGCGAGATCAGCAACGGCGTTTTCGCGTTCTCCTGCATGCGGTTGACGAGGTGCACGGTTTCATACATCGGTGCGCCGAAAAGAATGATGCCGCCGAGTTTGTTTTCGGTGATGTGCCGTTTGAGATCCTTGAAATAATCGCTGTCCTGATTGGCAAATTTCGCATTGATGCCGATGTGAACAAGTTGGCCGACTTTTTCTTCAACCGTCATTTTCCGAACCATCTTTTCGGCGAATTTCAGCGATTTCGCCGACGGCTTGAAGTCAGACCGATAGCTTTCCGGAATCGGCGCCGCGGCCAATCCGGATATCGGCAAGAGCGCGATAAGTGTCATTAACACAACAGATACGACAATTCTCATAAAATTCTTGACTCCCTTGATCGTCTTAAAATAAAATTGTCTGCATGAACGATCAAACTCACGAACAACGCCTCAAATCGATCGAAGCCGAATGTTCCGAGCTTCGCCGGCAGATTCTCAAACTTGAATTCCAACACAAGAAGGACGTTCTTCACTCCAAACGCGAAAGCGACGCGAGCTGGCGGCGTTTCGAAGCGATTCGCGAACAAACGCAAAAGCATCTGAATCATCTGTCGCAGCTTACCGGCATGTCGTTTGAAACGCTTTACGATATTGATGATCGTCTTGCCGAGGCTGCGAAGCCGCTATCGAAAAAAAGTCAGATCTCTGACTGAGCCGGTCTCTTTCCGCCGACGAACAGACTGACGAGCGTCGCGACTGACAACGTCGTCATGCTGCCGATCACCGCATACCACGGAAACGCGATCTTGGTTCCGAAATAAACAAAAAGCATGACGCCGATGCTGGTCAGCATTCCCGCCAGCGCGCATGCCTGATTCGCCTTTTTGACGAGCGTCCCGACCAGAAAAACTCCGAGAATCGGCCCGTTTATCAAACCGGCAATCGCCAGCGCCTGGCTCAGCGCCGATTGGCCGGCATCCTTGACCGAGATCGCAACCGCGATCTGAATGACGCCGACAACGACCGTCAGAATGCTCGCGATCCGCAGAAAATGGCGGTCGTCGCGGTCTTTTGCAAATGGCCGGTAAAGATCGTTAACCGCGGTCGCCGCGATCGAATTGAGCGATGATGAAAGGGCGGCCGCAAAGATCGCCGCAACGACAAGTCCGCTCAACCCGGTCGGCATATGTTTCGTGATGAAATCGGGAAAGACCTTGTCGCCGCCGGTAAACGGAAACGTCGCCGCGAGTTTCGAGCCTTCGGTGCCGATCTGCGCATATTCAGGCAAATTGAACGGCTGATAGTAGGCGAACAGCAGCACGCCGATGAAAAGAAATCCGATGAATTGACCGAGAACGACGGCGCCGCTTGAAAGCAATGCGGTTGCGGCCGCCGAAGGCTTGTCGGTGCAAAGATAGCGCTGGACAAGATACTGATCCGTGCCGTGCGTCGACATCGTCAAAAAACAGCCGCCGATCAATCCGCCCCAAAAAGTGTATGTCTTTGTGAAATTCAGCGAAAAATCAAGGAACTGGAATTTGTTGAACTGCGATCCGACGTCGAAAACCCGCGTCATTCCGCCGTCGATCTGTCCGACGATGACCCACGCCGCCGCGATCGCTCCACCGATATAGATCGCGAGCTGAACGACCTCAACCCAGATCACGGCTTCCATTCCGCCGTAAAACGTGAAGATAATCATCACCAGTCCGAGCAGGATGATCGAACCGACGATGATCGTGTTCGGATCGGAATCGGGAACGAACGCCGTATAAACCGCGGCCAGCACGATCGCCGTCAGCAAAAGCCGGATTCCGTCGGCGATGTTGCGCATGATGACAAACAGCGACGAGGCGAGCATTTTCACATAGCTCCCGAACCGGTCGCCGAGCAGTTGGTAAACCGTGAACAGCTCACCCTTGAAATACATCGGAATGAAGACCAGTGAGATCACGACACGACCGAGCATGTAGCCGAAAACGAGCTGCAGAAACTCGAAATTCCCGTTTTTCGCAAACGCGATTCCGGGAACCGAAATAAATGTGATCGTCGACGTTTCGGTCGCGACGATCGACGCCGAGATCGCCCACCACGGAACCGACCGGTCACCGACAAAATAGTCTTCGGTCGTTTCCTGCTTGCCCGAATAGAAGATTCCGAACAGCGTGATGCCGATCAGGTACCCGAATATAATGATCAGATCAAGGGTTTGCATTTGGTTCAATAAGATAGCATGGAATCCTTTGTCAGACGTCAGACGTCAGACTTCAGATGTCAGACGCCAGATGTCGGACTTCAGATGTCAGACCAGACGTCAGACGCCAGACTTCAGTATTTCGAGTGCGGCATCGATCACGTGGCCCGATTCTTCGAGCGCGCTGACGCACTTTTCCTTCGATTGTTGACTGCGATGCATGACGATCGCGACGCGCAGATCCTCGCCAGCCGTTTTCATCAAATTGTCCGCGGCGGTCTCATCGAGTCCGGTTTCGGCCATCAGAATGCGCCGCGATCTTTCCATTAACTTAATGTTTGACGATTTGACGTTCGTCATCCGGTTGCCTTTGACGTAGCCGAGCCGGATCATCGCCGTCGTCGAGATCATGTTAAGGATCAGTTTTTGCGCCGTTCCGGACTTCATCCGAGTCGAACCGGTGATCGGCTCCGGCCCGACAACCGCGACCAGCGCCGCTTCGGCCGCATGCGTTATCGGCGAGTCCGGAACGCATGTGACCGCAACCGTGAAACAACCAATCTTGCGGGCATAATCGAGTCCACCGATCGTGTATGGCGTGCGGCCCGAAGCCGCCAGCCCGATCACGGAATCGTCCGGATCCAGTCCGCGCGCTTCGAGGTCGGTCGCGCCCGCCGCGGCGTTGTCCTCGCTCGCTTCGGTCGCGCGATAGAGCGCTTCGTAACCGCCGGCGATCACACCCTGGACAAGATCGTACGAGACGCCGTACGTCGGCGGGATCTCGCTGGCGTCGAGCACGCCAAGCCGTCCGCTGGTTCCGGTGCCAAGATAGAACAGCCGTCCGCCGCGTTTCATCCGTTCGACGATCCGATCGATCGCGTCGGCGATTTCGGGAAGGATCTGCTCGACCGCGCCCGCGACAAGTTTGTCTTCATTGTTGATCAGCGTGACCGCCTCAAGCGTCGAAACCTGATCGATCATTCCGGTATTCGGGTTTTCCTGTTCGGTTATCGGTAATGTCATGCAAATCGTTGTGTCAACACCGGTTGATCGTCAGATGTCTAATAAAGCGTGAACGAATAAACGATCATTTTCGAAACCGCGTACGGCTTTTTGTCCCGCCGGGCGGGCACGAACTTGATGCTCCGCGCCGCGCCGATCGCAGACTCCGTCAAACCGAACGGAAGCTTTGAAAGCGTCGTCACCGATCCGATCGTGCCGTCGGCGTTGAACGTGACCCGGACCGAAATTTCACCCTCGATCATAAAAAGGCGTGCGACATCGTTATAACCCGGGCGCGGGCTCGACAAAATCCTGAGTCCGGCGGTATCGGTTTCCGGCCGCGCCATCGGATCAACCGGAAGCGAAGCGTTATCCGGAAAACGGCGCTCGGCCGGAGTTTTTGCCACCGGCCAAACGGTCGCCGTACTTGGATCAGTCTCCGCCCGAACGGTCGTTTCGACAGTAGTTTCGGAGGACTTCGGTTTCGGCTCAATGCGGATCGAACTCAGGAATCGATCCGGCTTTTCCGCATTGCCCGCCGGCGCCACGATAAAGAACAGATAGGCGCGCACTTCGGTTGAAACGGCGATGGCCGAATATTGAAAGTCCGCATCGGTCTTGGTGAATTTTTTCGCCTTGAGACTGCCGAGATCGATATCGGCTGATTGAAATTTTCCGAGAACGCGAAGGCACTGATCGACGGTCGTCGGTGAACTCAAAGGATCGGACGCGATGAAAATCCGTGTCCGTTCATCATCGGCCCAATAAGTTGAGCGGCGCGGCGTCCCGTTTTGGTCGCTCTGTTTCGGAAGCGCCGGGAATTCGACCGAAAATTCCTCGGACTCCGGGCTGAACTTCTTCCATTCTGAAAGACCCTGAGCGCCGGCGCACAGCGCCAGGACAGCGATCACAAAAACCAAATTGGCCGCGCGACTGATCATTTCTTTGTCCCGTTTTCAAAAGTTGCCAACGTCATTCGTGCGGCAGAGTATGCCGGCTGAACCATGTTGTCGAATAAATAAGCCTTTGGGGCGGCCGAGCGGACGGTCGCAAGCAGTGCATCGGTAACCAGCCGGCCCGACTTGAAAACGCTGCCGACCAATCCGATCGGAACTTTCGATCGCTTCAGCCCGAGCTTTTCGACGACGGCTTTGGCGGCGATCCCGAGTTCAGTTCCGGCCTCGCGAAGGATTTCGACCGCGACCTCGTCGCCTGCCTTCGCCGTTTCGCCGACGAACTTAGCAAATCCGGCGATCCGCGCGTTATCCACCTGCGGCGCATAAATCGCGACCGAAAGATTCTCGATCCGGCCGGCGCGGAAATAATCGACGGCGATCTCTGACAGCGCGGTTTTGCGGGCACGTCCGTCAGAGGCTTTGGCGATCCGGTGAAGCGCGCTGAGCGCGATTCCGGCGCCGCCGCCTTCATCTCCGGCGATCGGGCCCCAGCCGCCGGCCGAATAGATGTCTCCGTTCGAATTGCGGCCGATCGCCACCGATCCGGTTCCGGCAATGATGACGAGGCCCGGCGTCGTCGGCCCGATTCCATAAAGCGCGATCTCGGCGTCGGTAAAAACATCAACCTTTTTGATTCTGAGAGACTGGCTGATCCGTTCCTTGACGCGTTGCCGAAGGTCGGCGCGCCGTACGCCGGCAAGTCCGAGCGTCGCCGCGACAATGTCTCCGCGCGGCAAGTCGTGTTCGTCGCATGCTTTGTCGACCGCGTCGAGGATGTTCGTCACCGCCGTTTCGATACCGACCCGCAGCGGGTTGGACGCGCCCGAAAATCCTTCGGCGACAAGAGTTCCTTCATGATCGATCAACGCGATATGTGTTTTCGTGCCGCCGCCGTCAACACCCAGGTAAAGATTGTGTTTGCTGCCTTTACGCTGAGTTTTAGGGGTTCGGGGCGACATACTCGGTTTGAGCCTGGCTCTGACGATTATTCTATTAAGGCCTTGACTTATAATCAAAACTAAAAGATTTTATATGTGCAATAAGTTCAGTTGATAGTTGGTCGTTGTTCGGATCGGTTTTCCGGCCGATCTCCGCCGTCGGTTCGCGACGACAGGCTGAACCTAAGAAGTTTATGGAAATCAGACAGCTCAAGGCATTTTTGGCGATCGCTGAAACAAAGACGTTCACCGCCGGCGCGCGGCAGATGAACGTTACACAGGCCGCGATCTCGATGCAGATCCGGCAGCTTGAAGACGAAGTCGGGCTGCAGCTTTTCACGCGGACGCCGCGACGCGTGATTCTGACCGAAGCCGGCGAATATCTGCTCGACCGCGCCCGTCGGATTCTTCGCGAACATGATTCGGCGCTTGCCGAAATTTCGGAGCTCGCCGGCGCCGAATACGGCCGGTTGCGGATCGGTTCGTCGTCATCGATGTTTGCGTCCGAACAGCTTCCCGGAATTCTCGAACGACTCAAGCAGAAGTTTCCGAACTCGGAGATCACCGTCAGCAGCGGGACAAGTCATACGCTTGTCGAGAAGATCATGCACGGCGAGATCGACATCGCGTTCGTTTCATTGCCCGTCGAAACATCGAACGTGCAGACCGAATTGCTTTTCTCGGACGAGATCGTCGCCATCGCCCATCCATCGCACGCCCATTCGGGTGAAAGCGTCATCAGCGCCGCGACGCTCGCCGGCGAACAGCTGATCCTCGGCGAAAAGGGCGGCAACACGCGCCGCATGATCGACGACTTTTTCAACGCCTCGAATGTCCGTCCGAATGTGATGATGGAACTTTCGCGTCAGACTGCGATCAACCGGATGGTCGAAAACCAGATGGGCGTCGGGATCGCCGGCGCGAAGACGGTCGCCCGCGAGGTTCGTGAGGGGCGCCTTGTTTCATGGTTCATCGAGGGCGCCGAGATCAAATGGGAGCTCGGGCTGGCGCGGTTGCGCGGCGGTTATTTTTCGCCGATCGCGAAAGAATTCGTTTCGCTTTGCAAGGAAAGCTTCAAAGAGCGCGAAAAAGAACTCAAGGCCCGGAAATAAGCGTCGGATTGCGGCGGCCGATCCTGCGGCCGTCGAAGGCCGGCATCACGACACGACGCGGCAAACGCGTTTTTATCTTCAATGTCCAACTTGTTCAAATCAACGATTCACGCCGGCCGCGGGATCCGAACGGCCGATTCGCTTTTTCGATTGCCGACTGCCTGCGCCGCTTTGATGCTTTTGCTTTTCGTCGCCGCGGCGTTTGGCCAAACCGCGCCTACCGGAATGAACGCCGCGAAACTGGCGCGGATCGACGCGATTGTCCAAAAGGACATCGCCGATAAAAAGCTTCCGGGCGCGGTCGTCGTCGTCGGTCATAAGGGGAAGATCGTTTACCGCAAAGCGTTCGGCAAACGAGCGTTGATACCCGTAACAGAGACGATGACGGTTGACACGATTTTTGACGCCGCTAGTCTGACGAAGGTCGTTGCGACATCGACTTCGATCATGATCCTCATCGAACGCGGCGAACTGAGGCTGACCGACACGGTCGGGAAGTTCATTCCCGAGATCGAGGATGAAAGCGCGAAGCGGATCACGATCCAACAACTGCTGACGCATACGTCGGGTTACGCTCCGGACTTCGATCTCAGGGAAAAATGGACCGGCCGCGACGGGATGCTGCGGGCGCTGTACACCGCAAAACTTCGGAATCCGCCGGGAACGCGGTTCGTCTATTCGGACATCGGATTTATCGTTCTTGCCGAGATCATCGAAAAGATCACCGGCCGGAGCGTCGCGGATTTTGCGTTCTCGGACGTCTTTGTCCATCTGAGCCGTTTTGCGCCGACCGAAAACATTCGCGGCCAACAGAATTATCTCGGGTCCAGTTTTGACGGTGACGAATCGGCCGGAAGCCGTATCCTTCGCGGATGGGTTCATGATCCGACGGCTTCGAGAATGTTCGGCGTCGCGGGTCACGCCGGTCTGTTCACGACGGCTGACGATCTGGCGCGCTATTGCCAGATGATTCTCAACGGCGGCGTGCTCGACGGCAAACGGATTCTGGCCGCTTCGAGCGTTTCGCGAATGACGGCGCCGAACGTCGTTTCCGAATCGGGCGACGCACGCGGGCTCGGCTGGGACATGAACACGTCGTTCTCCTCGAACCGCGGCGAGTTTTTCCCGCTCGGATCGGTCGGGCATACGGGCTTTACGGGAACCGGAATCTGGGTCGATCGGGTGTCGCAGACGTTCGTCGTGTTCATGTCAAACCGCGTTCACCCTGACGGCAAGGGCGATGTCGGTCCGCTCCGCGCGCGAGTTTCAACGATCGTCGCAAGTGCGATCGAGGACACGCCGATCGAGCGATTCAAAGAGGCAGAAGCCGAATACCATGCTCAGGTCGCGCCTCAGATCGAACGGTTCAAACAGACCGTCGTCCGGCAGACGCAGCAATCTGCGATTCAAAATCCCAAATCGCAAATGGTGCTCAACGGAATCGATATTCTCGAGCGCGACAAATTCAAACAGCTCGAGGGATTGCGGATCGGTTTGGTGACGAACCAGACAGGCCGGAATTTCGCCGGCAAACCGACTATCGACGTCCTCTTTGAAGCGAAAAACGTCAAACTCGCGGCGCTCTTCTCGCCCGAGCACGGCATTCGCGGCGAGCTCGATCAGGAAAAGATCGACGACACGAAAGACGAAAAAACCGGGCTTCCGGTCTTTTCGCTTTACGGCGAGACGCGGCGGCCGAAACCCGAGCAACTCAAGGATCTCGACGCGATCGTTTACGACATTCAGGATATCGGAACGCGGTTTTACACGTACACGGCGACGCTCCGCAATGTGATGGAGGAAGCCGCAAAATTGGGCAAACCGATTTTTGTGCTCGATCGCCCGAATCCGATCAACGGCGTCGAAGTCGAAGGGCCGCTTGCCGATGCCGACAAGCTCTCGTTCATCGCGGCGCATACGATCCCGGTCCGCTACGGCCTGACGATCGGCGAACTCGGAATGATGATGAACGCCGAACGGAAGATCGGCGCCGACCTGCGCGTCGTCAAAATGGAAAACTGGTCGCGCTCGCAGTGGTTTGACGAGACCGGACAGGTTTGGATCAATCCGTCGCCTAACATGCGGTCCCTGACCGAAGCCGCGCTTTATCCCGGGATCGGGTTGCTCGAATTCACGAACCTGTCGGTCGGACGCGGAACCGATACACCGTTTGAGGTGGTCGGCGCGCCGTGGATCGATCCGCAGAAACTCGCATCTTATCTCAACTCGCGGAATATCGCCGGCGTGCGTTTCGTCCCGATCAGGTACAAGCCGAAGGCATCGGTCTTCAAGGATGAGAATTGCGGCGGGATCAACATCGTGATCACCGACCGGCGTCAGTTCAAATCGGTGCGGACGGGGCTTGAGATCGCCGTCGCGCTGCGCAAACTTTACCCGTCCGAGTGGCAGATCGAGCGTTACAGCCGGTTGCTGCTGAACGCCGAGATCTTCGAATTCGTGAAACGCGGCGACGATCCCGACGCGATCGAACGCGCGTTTGGCGGCCAGCTCGACGCGTTCCGTCGTCGTCGTGCACAGTTTTTGCTTTACAAGTAAGGTCAATCGGTTTATAACCGAACCAAGTTATTAGCAACATCTGAAAATTCAGCATTAATCGATAGATTGAGGCCGATTTCCAATTTCCCGGGAAGTCGTGCCATAACGAAAATTTGGAGATTTGTCCAAAAACCTAAAATTTTTCTGATAGGTTGCTCAACTGATTCGTAGAAATTCTAGAAATAGGTAGGAGAAAATAATGACAAGGCGAAATTTTTCGACTATCACTCTTTTGGTCATGGCAACGGCGATGATCATGAGTTTTGGTCTTGCGGGCTTTGCGCAGGAAATCACCGGTACGATCGTCGGATCGGTCCGCGACTCAAACGGCGCCGCCGTCGTCGGAGCGACCGTCACGATCGCCGATGCGCAGAAGAATAATCTGGCGGTTCGCACCGTCACAACCGGAAGTGACGGAGAATTCTCGGCACCGAACCTGGCGCCGACCGTCTATCAGGTGACCGTTGAGGCGTCGAACTTCAAGAAATCGGTCAAGACCGGCGTCAAAGTGGACGTTGGTCAACGATATTCTCTTGATATCACGCTTGAGGCGGGTAAGATCGACGAAGTCGTGACCGTCGAGGCCGATCCGGTACAGGTTGATCTTGTTTCGGCGACAAGCGGAACCGTCATCAGCGGCGATCAGGTTCGCGAACTTTCGATCAACAACCGCAACTTTACGCAGCTTGTTACGCTGGCACCGGGTGTTTCGAACGACCTCTCCGATCAGGTTTATCAGGGAACTGTTAACCCGGAAGGACAGGCGAACATCGTTCAAATCTCGGTCAACGGCGCGCGCTCCAGCCAGAATACGTTTACGGTTGACGGCGCGGACATCACCGACCGCGGATCCAACCTGACGATTCAGGCATACCCGAGCGTCGATTCGATCGGCGAATTCCGCGTCCTGCGCTCGCTCTATCCGGCCGAATCCGGCCGCAGCGGCGGCGGTCAGGTGAACGTTGTCACCCGTAGCGGATCAAGCCGTTATCGCGGCAGCATGTTCGAGTTCGTCCGCAACGAGGCGTTCAACGCCAACGACTGGCTGACGAACCGAAATTCGGCGCTGGCGGCGTCTCTTGGACGCGATGACAACGGCAAGATCAATCGTCGCCCGTTCCGTTACAACAATTACGGTTGGACGTTCGGCGGACCTATCTATTTCCTCAGGCTTGGCGAAAAAGACCCGGACGAAAGCATGTTTGAGCGTTACGACCGCACGTTCTTCTTTTTCTCGCAGGAATTCCGCAAGGACAAACGTTTTCCGACGCTGACTTCGACGGTTCCGACCGCCGGACTCAAACAGGGCGTTTTCACGCAGAACATCTGCCTGCAGGCGACTTCAAACACGGTCTGCAGTCTCCAGCTTCCGGCGGGAACGGCGATCTCGACGCTTCGGCCGATCAATCCGGTCGCCCAGCAGTACATCAATCTCATTTACAACAATCTTCCGGAACCGACGAATCTGACGACGAACCAATTGGTCTTTCCGACCGAGAACGTTGCCGAGTTCCGTCAGGAAGTGCTGAAGATCGACCACAGCGTCAATGACAAATGGTCGATGTACTATCGTTTTCAGAATGACGACATTCCGACGATCGATGCCAACTCGCTCTTCTCGTCGGGTTCAGGTCTGCCGGGAGTCTCGACGACTTCGACTAATTCACCCGGCCGCACGCATACGTTCCAGTCAACTTATGCGTTGAGCCAGAATGTCATCCTCGAAGGTCGCTATACTTTCGGGTACGGTGCGATTCTCAGCAAGAACATCGGGCTCCTTGCACTCGACCGGTCGCCGATCACTCCGCCGCTCGCCTACACCAGCCAGCGCGACCGTGTTCCGACGATTTCGGGTAACGGATTCAGTGCGTTGCAGTCGTTCGGACCGTATGACAACTTCTCGTGGAAAAGCAATATCGCAGGCAGTCTGACGTGGATATTCAACGAACATTCGTTCAAATTCGGTGCTGTTTATTCGAAGTACCGCAAAAACGAAAACGCACTTGCGGGCAACAATGAAGGAATCTTCTCAGGGTTCAACATTCCGGGTGCGACCGTCGCGACGATGACCGGATTTGCGGGCGTACAGCAACAGTGGGCGAACTTTCTGCAGGGCACCAACGTTGCGTTCACGCAGGCGAGTTTCGACTACACTGCCGATCTGAGGCAAAAAGCGTTTGAAGCTTACGCCCAGGACGAGTGGCGTATTCGCCGCAACATGACACTCTATCTCGGAGTGCGTTATTCGTTCTTCGGATCGCCGTGGGATAAAAACGGCCGATTGTCGAATTTCGTGCCGCAGCTTTGGCAGGCGTCTGCCGCGCCGCTCGTTACCGGCGCCGGAGCCCGTGTTGTCGGCAGCGGTAACTTCTGCAACGGCATGATCGTCAATTCTCAGAACATCGTGCCTTTCCCGAACTGCACGCCGGCAATCTCTCCGTGGGGCAAGTTCATCATGGACGCGTCGAAGAACAACTTTGCGCCGCGCGTCGGTTTGGCGTGGGATCCGTTTGGAAACGGAACGACGTCGATCCGGATGGGATACGGAATCTATCATGAGCAGGTTCTGAACGGTATGATGCTTCAGATCATCGGTCTCAACCCGCCTTACCAGCAGACGTGTACGGTGACCGGCGTTCGGCTCGACAATCCTGTTCCGGGAGGTTGTGCGGTTGCGGCCTCGACGACTGTTGCCAACATCCGGTCGATCGATCCGGACTGGCAGACGCCGTACATGCAGCACTGGTCATTTGATGTCCAGCGTCAGCTGATGAAGAACTTTGTCGTGACGGCGGGCTACTTCGGATCGAAGGGAACGAATCTGATCGGTTCGTTCGAAAAGAACCTGATCCAGCCGGGCCGCGCGATTGCGCTCGGGCCAACGGGATGTGCGGTCGGTACTTCGACAACACCGACGGCTCCCTGCCAGTTGGCGGGCCAGGCGTTCTTTTCGACGGCTCAGTCGGCGATTCTCGACCAGATCCGTCCGTACCGCGGCTATCGCGCCGTGACGGCCGTTGAGCCCCGTTACAATTCGAGTTACCACAGTCTGCAGGCGACTGCGACCAAGCGGTTCACCGGCGCATCCCAGATCAACGTGTCATATACGTACTCAAAGAATCTGACGGACAATCAGAATGACCGATCGGCTTCTCCGCAGAACACTTATGATATCAGCGCCGACAGAGCCCGTGCGGCACTTGACCGACGTCATATCCTGACGATGAACTTTATCTATGAACTTCCCTGGTTCGACAAACAGAAGGACTTCGTAGGAAAAATTCTCGGCGGTTGGCAGGTGTCGGGGATCGTCACCTACAACACGGGTTTGCCGTTCACGCCGACCGTTTCGGGCTTCGATCCTGCCGGACTCGGAATTATTCCGCCGCCGACCACCGTCGCGCGTCCGAATATGCTCTGCAATCCGAACGAAAACGCGCCGCGAACGCCCGAACAGTGGTTCAATACCGCTTGTTTCCAGTTCACGCCGGTATCGAATGACGGCTCATTCCAGAACATTGTCGGAACGGGTGGACGCGGTACGGTGTTCGGACCCAACACGAAGCGTATCGATTTCACGCTCACCAAGAACCTTCGGTTCGGAGAGCGGTATCGCATCCAGCTTCGTGCCGAAGCGTTCAATATCACGAATCAGGTCAACTATCGTGGCCTGACGGTCGGTACGTGGACGCGTGCTACGGCACCGGTTGCGGCCGGCGGCACCTGTACGACGGGCTGCTCAACGTTTGGGCAGGTCGCCAGCGTTCGTGACCCGCGCGTCATACAATTCGGCGCCAAGTTCAGCTTCTAGCGCTTGGTTTCGATAATCGATGGACTCCGCGTCATGCTCATGCGTGGCGCGGTTTTTTTGTTAGAATTTCTGAAATGGAACGTACGACTTCGATAATCCTTAAAAATTTCCGTTCGGCCAGTCGTCCCGGATTCAGCACGATTTGTATCAACAGCGGCGTCATCGCGGCCGGCGCCGGACGCGACGGTTCTGACGGGATCGATCTCGGCGGCGCGACGCTTTTCCCGGGATTTATCGATGTTCACAATCACGGAGCGATGGGCATCGACGTCAACGAGGCGGACGCCGACGGCCTCCTTGAAATCTCGCGCTTTCTGGCGCAGAACGGCGTCACGGCGTGGCTTCCGACGTTCGTCCCGGACTCGGACGAAACTTACCGGCGAGTGATCGGCGAGATCGAAAAGGTTGTGGCGATGCAGTCGTCGCTTCCGGTCGCGCAGATCGTCGGGGTTCATTACGAGGGCGTTTTTGCGAACACGTTGATGTGCGGCGCGCTTCGGCCCGAGTATTTCAAGACGTTCTCAGGCGGCGAGCTGGCGCAGTTGCCGACGCCGGCGGACGGCGCGTTGATGGCGACGTTCGCGCCGGAGATCGAAGGCGGCGTCGAACTTGCGGCTGAACTCGCCAGGCTCGGGTGGATCGGGTCGATCGGGCATACGAACGCGGCGCCGGAAGTGCTTGACGCCGCATTTGCCGCCGGCGCGCGCCACATGACGCATTTTTTCAACGCGATGACCGGATTGCACCACCGCGACGTCGGCGTCGCCGGCTGGGGACTGACGCGCGACGTCACCGTCGACGTCATCGCCGACGGAATTCATGTTCACCCCGACGTTCTCAGATTCCTAATCAACGAAAAGGGCGACGATCGTGTTTCGCTGATCAGCGATTCCGTCGCACCGGCCGGACTCGGCGACGGCGATTTCGAGCTTTGGGGTGAGACGATCGCGGTACGGGACGGCCGGACGCAAAACGAACGCGGATCGATCGCGGGCAGCGTCATTTCCGTACTGGACGCGGTTCGCACCTGCCGGAAAATCGGGCTCGCAGATGCGTCGATCACAAAAATGGCGAGCCTCAATCCGGCTCGGCTACTCGGGCTCGAATCCGGACGTGGCTCGATCGAGGCCGGAAAACGGGCCGATCTGGTCGCGATCGACGATGCCGGGAACTGCGTCTTTTCGATGATCGGCGGGCTGAT
>JBGASE010000113.1:0-11433 GCA_044229875.1 Pyrinomonadaceae bacterium
GGGCCGGTTTTCAATTCCGGTTCCGCGGGAATCCCTGGTCGTCAAAGTCGGCGGAAAGAACATCGAACCGCAAACCCGAATGTTTGCGGCGGACGAAGAAATCGCCGGTGTTCAGTTCAAGATCACGTACGTTGTTCCTCCGGTTTCCGAAACGGTAGTGATTGAGGCCGATTCGCTTTCGCCGGAAGTCGAAAACCGGAACGATTCCGTCTTCAAAAACAATCTCTTCGGTCGCGATGACCAGTTGATTCTCTCGCTCAACGCCGGAATCAACGCCGGCCAACACGAAGGCGGCGGAAAATCGCTCGAAATCCGCCGGTTTGGATTCAATACCGACCACGGCGGAGTCGGCGGCGGAATCAAGATCGTCGTCGACAACATCCAGCAAAATCAGGGAACTCAAGGACACGGACAAGGCTATCTCGGGGCATTGAAGTCGCTGTCGCCGGAACTTGTGCAGGACGTATCGATCATCAACGGGCCGTTTTCAGCCGCATACGGAGATTTTTCGGGACTCGGCGTGGTCCAGATCCGCCAGCGTGAATCGCTCGCCGAGATTTTTACCCTCAGATTGCAGGGCGGATCTTTCGGCACGTTTCGATCGTTCGCGGCATTCAGTCCGAAGCTGAAGTCGATCGATTCATTCATCGCCTATGAATTTTCGCGGACCGACGGCCCGTTCACGGCACCGTTGAAGTACCGACGCGACAATATCACCGCAAATCTGACGAAAAAGATAAGCGACAGCGAATCGTTCGGATTCAAATTCAACTTTGGCAGAAACGATTTCAACTCGTCCGGCCAGATACCGCTTGACCTCGTCGAGTCAGGCGAACTTGATCGCTACGGCGCGATTGATACCGACAACGGCGGGCGCGTCAGGAACGGAACCGTCGGCGTTTACTATCGGAAAGAGTTCAAATCGGGAATGACGATCAAGGCCGACGGCTTTGCCGGTCGATCCTTGTTCGATCTGTTTTCGAACTTTACGTTTTTCCTTACTGATCCGATTTACGGCGATGAAATCCAGCAGCACGATTCCCGCCTGCAGCTCGGCGGCAACTTCCAGTTCCTTTCCCCATACCGGTTTTTCGGGAATCAGGCTTTGCTGACGGTCGGCGCAAACACTCACCTGAACCGAATCAACGTCGGATTGTACCCGTCAATCGGCCGCGATCCGCGTCGTAAGTTTCTTGCCGAGAATATCGGCAACGCGGACGTGCTTCTGACATCGGCGAATGCTGATGTCGATAATCACGCCGCGTACATCCAGAACGGACTCTATTTCTTCAACGGCCACCTGCGGATCGAAACCGGGCTGAGATTCGACTATTTCGGCTTCCGCGTCAACGGCTATGAGCTTTCCGGCAACAGCCTCAAGACGTTTGGGGCGAGCGCTGATTGTTCTCTCGACCCGCGAAGTTGCGCCGATCCGCTGATCGGAAACGATTCCGGGGCGAAGTTTCAACCGAAGCTCTCCGTTGCCTGGTCGCCGTTTGAAAAGCTTCCGTTCACCTTTTATGCCAATTATGGCCGCGGAATTTCGTCGCAGGACGCGCGCGGCGTAGCGCGCAACCCGAACGCACCGAAGCTTTCGACGACGGACTTCTTTCAGTCCGGAATGAGCGTCAACACGCGCCGAATCTCGGCCGTTTTCAGCTCCTTTCTGATCGATCGTTCGAACGAACAGGTCTATATCCCCGACGACGGATCGATCGAGTTCGCCGGACGCTCGCGATCATATGGGATCGAAATCAGGAATTCGTTAAGGATCACGAAAAACCTCACCTTCAACGGCGGCTTGACGCAGGTAATACGCGCCTTTTATCCGGGCGAATTCAATCCCGACGGTTCGCGGGTTGTCGTTGACAGCGCACCGCGAACGGTCGCCAATGCCGGCATCGTCGTTTCGGAACTGGCCGGCTTCAACTCGTCATTAAGTTGGCGGCATATCTCCGGCTATCGGCTTGACGGTGAAGACCGGACAATTCGCGCCGCCGGCAATGACGTTGTCGACCTTTCGGTCTCAAAGCGCCTGAAACGGTGGATCGATCTCAACCTTTCGATCGACAATCTTCTGAATAAACGCTATTTCGAAACACAGAATTTCTTCGAATCTCGTACTTGTCCGACGTGCGTCGTCACTCAGCGGATTCATGCAACCCCCGGTTATTCGACGACATTGAGCGTTGGCGTGACGTTTCGGTTCGGCGCGAAAAAGTAGTCGTCATAGTGATTGTGCACCGCTCGGTTGAAGATCGGACTGCCCCTGTAATTCATCGGCAAAATGCAGTCATGTTATGATTTGATATCGCCATGTTGAATGATTCTGATCATCTCGTGCGGGCCCAATTGACTCTGGGCGAGACGTTGCTTTGGAGCGGTCGCCCGCGACAAGGTATCATTGTCAAAATGCGGGACGTTGTAATTATCCCTTTTCTCCTTTTCGGCGGAATCTTCGCGTGGATGTTCATTAAATCGACCGATTTCAACGATGATTGGATGCGCTTTGTATTCGGCGGCGTTTGGATCAGCTATGCCGTGTTCGTTCTATTTGGCCGCTTCCTGATTGACCGTTATCTCCGTTCGAAGACCTATTACGGGCTCACGAACGAACGGGCAATAGTCGTTTCCGGATTCTTCTCGCGCAGCGTTAGCTCCGTCAGCTTGAAGTACTTGTTGGATCTCTCGATCGATGAGAATAAGGACGGTACGGGATGTTTGAGATTCGGACCGAGACCCGCCAACGGTGGATTCTTCTCGACAAATCGCGAAGATACTGAATATCAGGAATTCCGGGAGATTCCGGACGTCAGAAAGGTTTACGATCAGGCATATCGCGTCCGGCGCGAGCTACAATATGAAACCACAAAAACACCGACTTTCGAGCAAATCGCTCAGCCTGACTGAGTCCGTGATCCGCGAAATGTCGCGCGAAGCGGTCAAGTACGGAGCCGTCAACCTTGGCCAGGGATTTCCCGATTTCGCCGCGCCGGATGAGATCAAACGCCGGGCGATCGAAGCGATCGCGGCGGATCACAATCAGTACGCCGTGACTTGGGGCGTGAAAGAATTTCGGGACGCGATCGCCGCAAAATCAAAACGATTTCTCGGGCTTGAGGTCGACCCTGAAAACGAGATCACCGTCACCTGCGGCTCGACCGAAGGCATGATCGCGGCGATGCTGGCGTGTGTCGATAAGGGCGACGAAGTCATCTTGTTTGAGCCGTTTTACGAAAACTACGCGCCCGATGCGATCCTCTCCGACGCAACGCCCGTCCATGTCCCGCTTTATGAAAACACCGAAGGCAAGTGGTTTTTCGAGCGTGACGAGATGCGCGCCGCATTCAGCGAGCGGACCAAGGCGATCATTATTTGCAATCCGAACAACCCGACCGGCAAAGTGTTTTCGCGTGACGAACTTGAGTTCATCGGCGGGCTTTGTCAGGAGTTTGATGCGCTTTGTTTTACTGATGAGATCTATGAGCACATCATTTACGATTCGCCGAGTTCGGAATCGGTAGACCATATCTCGATGGCGGCGATCGACGGGATGAAGGACCGGACGGTGGTCGTCAACTCGCTGTCAAAAACGTATTCGGTTACGGGTTGGCGGATCGGATACGTGATCGCGCCGCCCGATATTACCGGCGCAATCCGCAAAGTCCATGATTTTCTTACCGTCGGTGCTCCGAATTGCCTTCAGCACGCCGGCGCGTTCGCGATGGACTTTCCGGAAAGCTACTATCTTGAACTTAAGGCCGAGTATCGGCGCAAGCGCGATTTTATCGTCCCGGTACTCAAAGACGCAGGATTCGGATGCGGCTATCCCGAAGGCGCATATTACGTGATGTGCGATGTTTCGGGATTCGGATTCGCGAACGACGTCGATTTCACACGACATTTGATCCGCGAGATCGGCGTTGCCGTTGTTCCCGGATCTTCGTTCTACAACAACAAGCAAAAGGGATCTCAAAAGGTCCGGTTCTGCTTCTGCAAGAAAGACGAAACACTGGCCGCCGCCGCCGACCGATTGGCCGCTATGAAGTGATTTGACGGCAAGTCAGAGGTCGGATTCCAGAGATTCCAAGGATTCCAGAGCCTGCGATCTTAACGCCGATGTCCGACTTCTGAAGTTTGACGTCTGGCGTCTGCCATCCGACTTTTGGAATTTCTGGAATCCGGAATCTACCCTCTTGCATCCGACCTCTGGAATTTCTGGAATCTGGCGTCTGACGTCTGATATCTGACGTCTGACATCGCTCAGGCAACATTTCCGCCGCCGTTGGCAACAAACTGTTTATCCAAACCGTACAAACCGCAAGTTTCTTGCGGCAATCGTAAGCAAAATCTAAAACAGGAGAATGTATGATCAGAAAATCACTGGGATTTTTGTTGCTTGTCGGTCTGGCAGCCGTATCCGGGTTTGCACAGAAAACCCCTGAAGAGAAACGTCCTGAAGCAAAGGCGTTCGCATTCACGTTCGGTGGCGACGGCTTTCTGGGAATTTATCCGGAAGAGGTCAGCAAAGACAATTTTTCAAAATTCGGGCTTCGCGACGTTCGCGGAGCGGCGATCAAAAAAGTCGAGGAGAACGGACCGGCCGCCAAAGCCGGATTGATGGCGAATGACGTCATCATTAAGTTCAATGACGAAGAAGTTACGAGCGTCCGTAAGCTCAATCGTCTGATTTCGGAAACCGCACCGGATCATGTCGCAAAGATCGTCGTGCTGCGCAATGGACAGGAGATGGAGTTTTCGGCGACGATCGAACGCCGGAAGTTTGAGTCGTTCAACGGTACGTTCACGATGCCCCGCGTCGAAATGCCCGAGATGCCGAAAATGCCGGCCATCACGCCCGGTGCGGCGTGGACGACCAAAGGTGACGGACAGGCGTTCTATTTCAGCTTCGGACGTCAGATCGGGGTTTCGGTTTCATCGCTTTCAAAACAACTCGGCGAGTATTTCGGAGTTGACGACGGCAAAGGCGTTCTCGTGACAGCGGTTCAGGCCGATAGTCCGGCGGCAAAGGCCGGGATCAAGGCCGGCGACGTGATCGTCGAGGTTGACGGCAAAGCGATCGCCAACAATTTGGAGTTGGTCCGCGCGATTGCAGCCAAAAAAGAAGGCTCGGTCAACATTACGTTTGTTCGTGACAAGTCGCGCCGAAGCGTTTCCGTGACGCCCGAGAACGCAAAGGAAATTATCGCACCCGGCGAAATTCCGAAATCATTGACCACGGTTCCGGCGATTGCGCCGATCGATATGAACTAACCGATGATCGATACCCGCGTGACGAATCCCGATTCGTCACGCGGATTTTCATTCCTCACTGGCAAAGAGACTGCGAAGCGCGACCCGAACCGGTTCCGGCCCTTGAAGCAGCGCAAGTTCTTCTTCGAAAGGCCCGATCGTCCAGCAATCCCGCGCGTCTAATTCAACGATTCCGACATCCGTTTCGTTGAGCTCGCAGATGTCCCGATACTCGACCGTTTCGTCAAAGTCTTCCTCAATCCAACGCAAAGGCAACCCTTGAGTTCGGCAAACATACGGCCGATCGGCATATATCCGGCATGAATTCGATTCGTCGAGAAATGCACAGGCACCGTCTGCATGCGGCTTTTCCGTCGTCAGCAGCTCGTGATGCCGCGACCGGATATTCTCAGCCTCGACCTCAAAAACGCTGATCCCGTCGACACAGCAATTCGCGCAGCCGCGTCGGCATTTCAGACGATCGCGGTGAATCGCCGAAATCCGGGTGACGGCCTTTTCGACACGTTCGTAAAACCTGTCGAGCTCGGCCGTGCGGGCAAAACTTTCGTCGTTGACATTCAAGCTTCTAAATCGCCGTCGGGGTGTCCGAATGCGGAACGAAACACTGTCGGCAGCGAGCTTCATATTTGTCTGAAGCACCGACCTCAACGCGCTCGGTCGACTCCGAAGTGCGTTGGGAATAATTTGCCGTGTTCCCGCATTTGACGCAAATCGCGTGGGTTTTGGTGATGAACTCGGCGATCGAAAGAAGCTGCGGCATCGGTTCAAACGGCCGGCCGGTGTAGTCCTGATCAAGTCCGGCGATGATCACGCGTTTGCCGGAATTCGCCAATTGATTGACGGCCTCGATCAATTCCATGTCGAAAAACTGACCTTCATCGATGCCGATCACCTGCGTATCGGCCTCAATCTGAACCATCAGTTCCTTCGCCGTCATGACAGGCTTCGAAATGTGCGTCATTCCGGAATGCGAAGCAATCTGTTCAATCGAATAACGGTCATCGATCTTGGGCTTGAAAACCTGCACTTTCTGGCGTGCGATCTGCGCGCGTCGCAGTCTCCGGATCAGCTCTTCGCTTTTCCCCGAAAACATTGATCCGACGATGACTTCTACCCAACCGGTACCGTTCTGACGGGTTTTTCGACGTTCTTCAGTGTTGTCGAAAACGAACTCTTCAACCATAAATAATCTGTTCCAAAATGTGATCGGAAGCTAGATTATAGGTTGGAAACCATGAAAGTTGAAAAGCGGATCGTAAGAAATGATGCCGTTGGCATCAATTGGCGACGGTCTGAAGTTCACGCAGATCGCGGCCGGTCATTTCACTGGGTTTTTGAATTCCGAGGATCCCGAGCAATGTCGGAGCGACGTCTTCGAGTGCGCCGTCGTATCTGAGTTTGAGTCCGACGGAATTTTCATCGATCAAATGGAACGGCACCTGATTGACGGTATGAGAATTGTTCGGGGCGCCAGTCAGAAGATCGGTCATTTCCTCGATATTTCCGTGGTCTGAGGTAATGATCGCAACGCCCTCTTTTTCGCGGATCTTGTCAACAATTCCGCCAAGGCACGTATCGACGAACTGGACCGATTCAACCGTTTTTTCGAGGCTTCCGGTATGCGCAACCATATCAGGCGCCGCGATATTAACGATGTAAACATCGCTGTCACCTTGATCGATCGACCGTAGAAGGCAATCCGTGACCTTGAAACAACTGAGTTCCGGCGCCGTTTCGACCGCTGAACGGCTCATTGACGGCAGGATCACGCGCTGTTCGCCCGCCTGCGACTGTTCGACGCCGCCGTTCAGGAAATAGGTGATGTGGGCGTAGCGGTCGGCCTCACTGATGCGCGAATTCCTTATGCCGTGGCCGGCAAAAACGTCGGCCAACGTCTTTTCCTCACGTTCGGGGCGGAACGCCACCGGAAGCCGGAAACTGCGATCGTATTCCGTCATGCAAATGGCGTCGATCTTCGGTTTCACAAGCGCATGATTGCCCGTCTCATCGGGGATCGCAAGCGATCTGACCAACTGACGAATACGGTCGCCGCGATGATTGAAAAAAATAACGAGGTCACCCGAACGGACGATCGCGACCGGATCACCATGTTCTCCCTCAAGAACTATCGGTTGGACGAATTCATCGGTAATCCCGCGAAGAAATGAGCTTCGGATCGCGGAAACAGCCTCGATCGCACGTTCACCCTCGCCATGCGCGAGCATCGTGTAAGCGCGCGCGGTCCGATCCCAATTCGCATCCCGATCCATTGCGTAGTAACGGCCGCAGAGCGTGGCAAACCGGCCAATTCCGATATCGGCCATCTTTATCTCGACCGCCTCGGCATAGATATCGGCGGTTCGCTGCATCACGTCGCGCCCGTCAAGAATCGCATGAACAAAAACGTCAGAAACGCCCGACCGCTTCGCTAACCGGAGAATCGCAAAAAGAGTTTCGGGAGAGGAATGTATCTCGCCGTCGCTCAGCAACCCGATGGCGTGAACAGATCCGCCGCGGGATTTGACCGCCTCAAACGCATTAATGAGAACCTGATTTTTAAGAAACGCCCCCGAACGGATCGCTTCTCCGATTCGCGTGACATCGGTCTTGACGATCCGGCCGGCGCCGATATTGAGATGCCCGACGTCGGAACTTCCCGGCGCGTCCTGAGCAAGTCCGACGCGACGGCCCGACGCGGCGAGCAGTGTCATCGGATATCGTTCGCAGATCGCGTCGTAGTTCGGCGTGTGGGCAAGCGCGATCGAATTTCCGTCGCGTCGCGGCGAATAGCCCCAACCATCGAGGATAATCAGCGCCAACGGTCGTTTCGGACCGTCTTTCATAGCCGAATCTGAACGTAGTTGCGGAAGTCGGATGTTCTCAATACGCATCTGGAGCAGGTTTTTCCATCCAACGTTCGGGATGGACCAATCCGTGAAAGCCGAATTTTTCGTATAGCGTGTGGGCGTCGCGAGTTGCCAGGATCCAGCGCCGCAAACCCTGCAGGTCCGGATGTTCGACGATCGATTCCATCAGAAACTTGCTCAGCCCGATTCCGCGGAACTGATCGAGTACAAATACGTCACCAAGATAAGCAAACGTCGCGAAATCGGTGACTACACGTGCAAAACCCACTTGATTTTCGCCTTTGTAGACACCAAAAGGCAAGGAATTTTTTATCGCGGTCTCAGTTTGTGAGCGCGAACGGTTTTGCGCCCAGTAAGAGTCTTCCGAAAGAAACCGATGGATGACATCGATCTGGAGCTTGTCGGGATCGGTGCTTATCAGAAAACCGTCTTTTTCGATCTCAAAATCACTCATGAGCGCGTGACACAAGTTGGACGGATTGAATGGTGACCCGCCCGCTAACGCAGGCGGTACCGACCATTTTCACTTTCCCACGATCTGGTAAAACGCCTTCCGGCCGGGATATTTTGCGGCCGAATCGAGGTCCTCTTCGATCCGCAGCAACTGATTGTATTTCGCGATCCGGTCTGAGCGCGACAGGCTGCCTGTCTTGATCTGTCCTGCATTTGTAGCGACGGCAAGATCGGCGATGAACGAGTCTTCCGTTTCACCAGAACGGTGCGAGATGACGGCCGTCATGTTGTTTGTCCGCGCGAGCTCGATTGCGTCGAGCGTTTCCGTCAGCGTCCCGATCTGATTGACCTTGATCAGAATCGAGTTGGCGCAGCCAAGATCGATGCCCTTTTGAAGGAACTTGGTGTTCGTCACAAAAAGATCGTCGCCGACAAGCTGAACGCTTTTTCCGATCTTGTCGGTCAGATATTTCCAGCCGTCCCAATCACTTTCGGCCATGCCGTCCTCGATCGAAATGATCGGATATTTCTTCGTCCAGTCGATCCAGTAATCGGCCATTTCCGTGCTCGACAATTCTCGTTTATCGCTCTTTTTGAACACATATTTGCCGTTTGAAAAGAACTCGCTCGATGCCGGATCAAGCGCGATCATGACGTTTTCGCCGGCCTTGTAACCGGCTTTGTCGATCGCTTCGAGGATCGTTTCGATCGCTTCTTCGTTCGACTTCAGATTCGGCGCGAATCCGCCTTCATCACCGACGCTCGTCGCGTACCCGCGCGAGCTGAGCACTTTTTTCAGATTGTGAAAGATCTCGGCCCCCGCCCGCAGCGCTTCCGTAAACGTCTCGGCTCCGACCGGCATGATCATGAACTCCTGAAAATCGACGTTGTTGTCCGCATGTGCGCCGCCGTTGATAATGTTCATCATCGGCACCGGAAGCGTTTTGGCGTTGACGCCGCCGATGTAGCGGTAAAGCGGCAGTTCCTGAAACGCGGCCGCCGCCCGCGCCGTCGCCATCGAAACCGCGAGCAACGCGTTGGCGCCGAGATTCGATTTGTTCTCGGTCCCGTCAAGCGCGAGCAGAGCCTCATCAACCAACGTCTGGTCGAGCGCGTCGAGCCCTTCAAGCTCATACGCGATCTTCTCATTCACGTTCTCAACCGCCTGCAAAACACCTTTGCCGAGATACCGCGCGGCGTCGCCGTCACGCAGTTCAACGGCCTCATGCTCGCCCGTGGACGCGCCCGATGGTACCGCCGCGCGGCCCGAGGTGCCGTCTTCAAGAATTACTTCCGCCTCAACCGTGGGATTGCCGCGCGAATCCAAAATCTCACGCGCCCAAACTTCTTCGATCAAACTCATTTGAATAAATAGCTCCTAAAAATTGATTCGACAATACTAAATCAGTTTAATGGCGGAACGGAAAAAGTTAAACCCGTCGGTACGCTCCCGTTTGGAGTTCCGCCTTCAGGCGGTAGATCGCCGACCATCTCAGACTTCGACCTCGTTTAAGCTTAAACCAATCCAGGCCGGTTCTCGAACCTTCTCGGGATATGCTTCACCCGAGCTTCTTGGTGATTTGGTTGGGATCGACGTACACGGAAAACCATTGCCGACCGCGAGTGGAAGTTTCTACACATCTATAGGCCTCACCCAAAACGGCAAGCGGCGGGGCGTTACTTTTACAAAGATAGGTGGTGGGTGATGTATTCACCAGCGTTTCGGTCGATTTTGAATAGTAGCCTTGTGATTCGCGATTCGGAATGAATGTCCGCACATCAAATTACGATGCTCCCGTCAAAACCCTCTCGGGACGATCTCGATGCTTACTTCGTTCGAATAGACCGAGCAAGATCGCCCGTCGAACTTCGTGAGCCGCTCCTGTTTTGTATTGGGTTTCGGTGACGGCAGACAGATCCAGGCGGCAAAATACCGCATGTGGGTCGGAACGATCGGAAGGTTTGGACCAAGTCCCAGCGGAACGATGCTCGAAAATGAGTTGAACCAAATGAGTTTCGCCAGATTGACTTCGAACGACAGACTCTCCCCTTTTTTCAACTTCGCCTTCTTAACCTTCGTGCCTGACGAAAATACGTCGCCACTGACTTGGTTGTAACCACGAACCGGCGTATTGCGAAAGAAGCCAAACGCAATCGATTTCAGCTCTTTCGTTTTCAAAACGGCGTCCGAACGGTTGGTCATGGTCACGGTCACCATCACCTTCTTCGCCGATCGCTCGATCGTCGTCGAATTGAATCTAACGCGAATGTCGAGTTCCCGACCGGAAACCACGGCCGAAAACCCCAAAAGCAACAACAGGAAAATCGATTTTCTGGGAAACACGTCAATCTCCGATTTTTTGAACCGGCAGTTACTTTTCTCGGTTCTGAGATTCCATCCGGACCTTCAATATCCGTCGTTTTTCAACCTTTTCGATCCTGAAAACATGGCCGTTGAACGGGACGGTATCGCCGGCTGAAAGGATCTGACCGGATTCGCTCATCAGAAATCCGGCGATCGTCGTGTAGCCTTCGGACACCGGCAGGTGCATATCGAGGCGTTTGTTGAGATCGCGGACGGCGAGTCCGCCGTCGAGCACGAATCCGTCGCCTTCGGGCTGAATCTGCTCGTTGACTTCCTCGTCGTGTTCGTCGGAAATGTCGCCGACGATCTCTTCAAGCAGATCCTCGAGCGTGATGATTCCCTCAACGCCTCCGTGCTCATCGACTACGAATCCGAAATGGAACTTCTCGCGCTGCATCTGCCGCAAAACGTCCTCAAGCCGCGCCGTGTCCACGACATACATCGGTTTCTGCAAGACCTTCTCGATCTTGAACA
>JBGASE010000114.1:0-12686 GCA_044229875.1 Pyrinomonadaceae bacterium
ACCCGAATCAGGGCTACCTTTACGATAAAAACGGCAATTTGATATCGGACGCCGAAGGCCGGAACTTCGTTTTCAACGGCGAGAACAAGCAGGCGAAGATCATCAAGGACGGCAATCTCGTCGGCGAATATGACTACAACGGCGAAGGCCAACGGGTCAGAAAGCGCTCCTATGACGCCAACGGAATTCTTCAGAACACGACGGTTTTCGTTTATTCGACCGGAAAGCTCGTCGCCGAATACTCGACGGCCGCGCCGCCCGAGAATCCGACGACGCGTTACACGGCGACCGACATGCTCGGATCGCCAAGAGTGATCACCGACTCCGAAGGCAACGTCATCGCCCGACGTGACTTCAAGCCGTTCGGCGAAGAGATCACAAACAACACCGGCGAGCGCCAAACGGCCGCCAATTACGGCGTCGCCGACAACCTCAAACAGAAATTCACCACCTATCAGCGCGACGAAGAATCCGGATTGGACTTCGCCGAAGCGAGAATGTACGAGAATCGACACGGAAGATTCACCGCCGTCGATCCGCTCCTTGCGAGCGGCAAAAGCGCGAATCCGCAGACATTCAATCGGTTTGCTTATGTTCTGAATAATCCAGTGGTTCTGAATGACCCACTTGGTTTGCAAGCCGGGCGATGGATGAAGCCACCATCGGATACCGGAACCTACAAATACGTACTCTGGGGCAAGTCAATTCCAGTTGGCAGCGACGGACAAGAATATGTCGACGTTACTCTAAGAAACAAAAGAGGCGACCTGATTGGTTTTGGTTGTTCGAGCGGAGAGATTTGCGATCCGAACAAAGTAATAAGATTCAATCCAAATGGACCCGCATGGGCTAACAATCCTCTTGACCTTGATGATCAGTTCTTTAACGGCCCATTCGTCAAAAACGGTTGGGAGATGATATTTTCTGATGATTACGAAGCCACCTGTATTGAGACACCGTGCGATAAGCGCGGGGTTGAGGATGTGAGTTTTGAAGTCGTCACTGCGCTCTTAGGATTTGCTCAGATCGGAAATTCCGTTCTTCGGAGCGGAGTCGGGAAAGCCGCAATGGAAGCTGGCGCCAGCCAATTGGATGATTCCGCGATCGTGATACGTAACGGCATTCCATCAGCGGATCGCTTTGCAAATGGAAGTGGAGTTATCGCCGACGAGTCTGGTGTGCTAAGTGGCGTGTCGGTTAAGAGCGCAAACGGTAAGACAGTCGAAGAACTTGTCGAAGGCGGGGCCCAGAGCGCCGTTACGAGGAATGGTCAAATCGGTGTCACCACAGCAGGTGAAATTCGTTCTGCCGGCGGTAGGATTACTCCCGATTTACCAGCCAACCCTGCAAACCCGTTTCATTGTGAAATAACCGGACTTTGTGCAACGCAGCTCGAAATGATATTTAAACAGATGCCGAATCCGTTGAAGAAACAATAGGGAAAACGAATGCTCATTTACGCTGATTTCATGAAGTTGCACGACTCGAAGGGGCTGAAACTGGTTTGTCAAGGCACATTCAATGATCTTGAACGTCTGGGCATCGCATTGCGGCCTGGAATGCGACTGACTCTGTATAACGAGGATGAAGACACTAAAGGCAACCGAGATGACCTCGTTGTCGGCGGCGTAGTTGATTTCGACGAAGAAGCTCAGATTTGGTACGCGGCTATCGATTTCTCGGCCATAAAAAACATCTCAGAATTATCACAAGCCGAAAGGAAAGATCTTGGCATACCTGACTGGAAAACGCATGGCCCTTGAGCGGAATCCATTGGGTACGGCTGAACTATCACCACGGCGCTTCGGAAACCGCGATCTTCGTCTATTCCGCCGGAAAACTCGTCGCCGAATACTCGAACACGCAAGTTCCGGTGACGAATCCGACGACGCGGTATCTGACCGAAGACCATCTCGGCACGCCGCGGGTGGTGACCGATTCCCAAGGCAACGTCATTTCCCGCCGCGATTTTCTCCCGTTCGGCGAACAACTCGACCCGGATGTCGGCGGCCGATCCTCGGTCACCGCCTATCAGCCGACAAACGATAACGTCAAACAGAAATTCACCGGTTATCAAAAGGACGAAGAATCCGGCCTCGACTTCGCCGAAGCCCGGATGTACGAAAACCGCCACGGAAGATTCACAGCGGTCGATCCGCTGCTGGCATCAGGCAAGTCGGCGAATCCGCAGACGTTTAATCGGTTTGTTTATTGTGTCAACACACCGCTCGCCTGTACCGACCCCACCGGATTGATCGGTGACTGGTACCAATCGACCGAGACGACGACAACAAGGACCAAAACCGGTGAGACGCACACCCACTCATTAACAACGTATACAGAATTCAATGAAGACCCAGGCGGCACTTGGACTCGCGTAGACTTCGGAGCATCAGCCTATCTCGTATTGGGCACCGACCTTGGGACGGAGTACATATACAGGAGCGGCGGTAACGACTTTGGCGAACGGGCGAGGGATATTGCTGCGGGGATGTTGGCGTGTGTTCCGGCGTATCAGTGTGCGGGTCTGGGCGACCCGTCCACCCGAGCCGCGCAACAACAAGCGATGAGCGAATTTGGAACAGGCTTTGTTATGGGAGTCAGGAATGAGCTTCGAGCAAGCGTCGATATCCCGAACAGAAATTTCGGGCCCGCACTGTTGCCAATCGTAGGGTCACGGGCTCTTACTCTCGACTTAAGGCCAATTCACTTCGGGGTATCGCCATGGTTCGATTACGAAACACCTGAAGGACCGAATCAGATTGTCGGGGAGTTCACTGGACGTTTTGCGACGAGCACCGCGATTACTGCCGGTGTCGGCGGTGCCTCAAATGCGGCGGTTCGTGGAATTAGTGCACTCAGAGCCTTCCAGTCAGGCGGATCAACATTCGCCGAACGGCTGTTCAATAGTAAAGTCTTTGGTAAGGACTCGTATTTATTTGGCAACAAGCACTTTTCCGCTACTCGAACACCTGGACTGTTGAACGCCCCTAAAAGTAGATTTAAGGTGGGTTGGAGCAATACAAGTACCGAAATCGGATTTATTTGGCCGAAGAATATTCGGCTCTTCGGAGATGGCGGCCATCAATTCAGGTTCGGGTTTGGCGCAAGTGGCAACCAAGCGTTCAAGCACTTGTATGTACCTCGGACCTATGTTCCGAATAGTTTCGCGAATCCCTTGATGTTCCCGTAGCCACAAAACAGGAGAAGAAATGTTTGAATTTTCTGAGACTACAAAGGACAGAATCGAAATCTTGAATTCGGTTCTCAATAATTTGGGGCAAGCCTCAATACTTGAAAATGAAAGTTTTGAAATCGACCATTCGAGTACAAGATCTCACCTGTTGATTGCCCGAATCGCCAAAGTGGGATCATGTCCCCTCATATTCTATTTTGAAGAAGACAGCATTCGAATCGATATTTGCGAAATCAACGAGGCCTTCGAGTTCGATGCACAGGAAATTGATAACGCGCGCGAATCCGTAATTGCATTCGTGAAATCGCTATTGACTTCGTTTGTCCTTATCGAGTTCAGCAAGTCGCCGCATTGGCGTTCGCGCATGTACTTATTCGATTCTCAAGGCGTTTGCGTTCTTAAACGAAAGATCCGAGGTCTCTTCGACGTTTTTTCGGAGTGGGACTTTGAACGTCATTTGTATTTTCCTATTTGGCAGGATTCCGTTTAGGGGGATTTTCTCTCGTCCGACGGGAAACTTGTCGCCGGATACTCGAATCAGACGCCGGAGAATCCGAACACGAGCTATGTCGCGACCGACACGCTGCTGAGCGTCCGTCTGGTCACCGACCGGAACGGCAACGTCGTTTCACGCCGCGATTTCCAGCCGTTTGGCGAAGAACTCTCAGCGGACGGCTCTGCCCGCAAATCGGCTGACAAATATTCGACCGCGACCGAAGACAAGGTTCGCCAGCGCTTCACCGGCTACCAAAAAGACATCGAAACGGGTCTCGACTTCGCCGAAGCGCGGATATACGAAAACCGCCACGCCCGATTCACTGCGGTAGATCCGCTCCTCGCATCCGGCAAGTCCGCGAACCCGCAGACCTTCAACCGCTACACCTATGTCCTGAACAGCCCGCTGGTCAACACCGATCCGACGGGGTTGCAGACGAATCAAAAATTGGCGCCTCCTCATCTTCCTCCGACTCGTAGCGACCCAAGCAAGATCCGAAGATTCAGTCCACCCAAGCGCCATAGCCAAATGGGGGCGCCAGGTAAAGAGTTTCAAGGTCCAATAACGATTCCAAGAGTTCCGCCAGCCGTAGACCCGTTTCCACCAATTCCCGAGCCCGGTCGCGTACCGGAGAGAGTGCCGCCGACCTCGACCTCGCCCACGGGTGCCGAGCAAAGCACAGCGGCGGAACTGTCTGTTGAACTTGCGCACCTTATCGTGAGTTCGGCGACTGTTGTCGGTGCAATCCTTGCGTTACCGATGACAGCAAACCCTGAGCGTGTCGGAGGTGTCATTGTAAACTTTTGGTATCCAGAGGTCGTTGAAGGTATGCGACTAGGTCAATTCAGCGTTCAGACAATGCTACCGACGTCTGAGCTTCCTGGAATGGATACCAATCTCGTTGGGCTTCGGCAAACTTGGATCGAAGAGGTCGACGAGAGTTTGCCGGCACCGTCCGTTTCATTCTTCGTTCCTGTGCCCAACGCTCGTGCGGCATACCTTCAGCAATTTGATGAACTTGGTACCGATCGTGGTCGCTGGAACCCTAACACAAATTCGTGTATGACTCATGTTTTGCGAGTTCTTCAGGCAGGAGGTTATCCGGTTCCGCATTAGGCACTGACGAATTTTGAAGCGGCAAGGACATTTCTGGAGAAACTTGCCGAAATGTACACTTATAAACCCGAACAGTAGATGAAAGGTTAATTGGCGGCAAACGATGGAGTCGTTTGGCAAAGCCGATGGAGGAACTGGACGATGGGAGTAATTAGATGTGAAGAGCATGGACTGACAGGTTGGGCGTGGGTATGTCGACACCTATCGGCGTCGATCTCGGAGAAAAAAGGGCGCGAGCGATTTGTGACAACGACGTTCCGGGTCGATGGCGGCCCCGCGGGTGAAATAGGATTTGAGCTAAACTATTGTTTGTTTTGTGCCGCTGATCTCGGCCTTCCACTGGGTAATAGCGATATTTCTAACGCTACGTTCCGTCGTGTCGAACCAGAATTCGATGGACTTTGCAACCTCTGTTACACGGGTTGGCTCAGTGCGGAAGAGGAATCAGATCAACCGGATATTGCTGATCGACAACCCAAACTTTAGAACTATGGAGAGTCTTTTGCAGTTCGCGTTCGTTATTCGCACCACGCTCGTTCGGCAAACTTGGCGGCACCGTCGATGCGGCGAAGAATACGGGCAACATCGCGATGCAGACCGTCTCTTTCGCTGGTCTGACCGAGCCGCTCGTTCAAACTTATCGATACGACTCGCTTTATCGAATCACCGAAGCGCGGTTCAGACGAATACCACTCAGGCCGTCGATCCGGCGGCCAAAGTCATACTGTTCAACCAGTCGCAAAGCGACGGCAGAATTTAGCCGTGGTGCGTAAGCCCACGGAAAACGAGTGAAAAGACATGTCCAAGCCGCGCGAGCGGCGGCACAGTCGATTTTGGATTTTGGATTTCCGATTTTGGATTTTCCGATATTATCGTGAACTCCCTCAAGAGTGTTCGAACAAATCAAATCCGAAATCCAAAATCGGCAATCGAAAATCGAACGTGTGTCGTCGCTCGCGCGACTCCCGATTCATTTTTCCGCCGTTTTCCGTGGGCTTACGCACCACGGCTAAGATATGCCGTCGCTTTGCGACTGGTTGAGTTGGTGGCTCGACGTTGGCCATGGCGGGAGAGCAAGAGGGCGACATTTCGATTTTGGATTTTGGATTTTGGATTTTCGAATTTGGATTTTGGATTTTGGATTTTGGATTTTGGATTTTCGATTTTGGATTTTCGATTTTCGATTTTTGGAACGCGGGATGACAGATTGGAAACGATTGGATAATCCAAAATCGGCAATCTAAAATCCAAAATCGCTCCGCCGGATCTTCGGGCTTTGACAACTGAGAGGGGAAAGTCAGAATATTCACTCGGGAAGGATTCGTCGCTTGATTTCCTTCTTGAAGTCCGCTGAACCTCCGCGTCGGATTCCCGGCGGTTGCGGCGATCACGGCGGTGAAATTGCGGACGGAGACGATTTCTCGCCTGAAGGCGAAACTCTAACGGGAACTCTAACGGGAACTCGAACCGGAACTCGAACCGGAAAACTAACGGAGGCTCTGACGGATGATGAAACGGATATTGAAGATTGTCGGATTGCTGTTGCTGCTGGCGGTTGTCGGGTTCGGGCTGCTGATCGGGTATGTAGTCATGTTCAAGCCGGGGATCGAGGTCGCCGATACGACGATTCAATCGACGCCGGAACGGATCGAACGCGGGCGGTATCTTGCCGTTCATGTCGCGCAGTGCATCGACTGCCATTCCGAGCGCGACTGGTCGGCATTCTCAGCGCCCGTAAAACCGGGGACCGAGGGCAAGGGCGGCGAGGCGTTTGATCAGAAGATCGGGTTTCCGGGCGCATACATCGCGCCGAACCTGACGCCGCATCATCTTGGAAACTGGTCCGACGGCGAGATCATGCGCGCGATGACGGCCGGTGTCAGCCGCGACGGCCGAGCGCTGTTTCCGGTGATGCCGTACACGTACTACGGGAAAATGGATGCCGAGGACGCGGCAGCGGTCATCGCCTATATCCGGACGCTGAAACCGGTCGCGCATGATCCGCCGACGTCGTCGTCTGACTTTCCGATGAACATCATCATCCGGCTGATCCCGAAACGGGCAGAGTTCGCGCCGCGGCCGGCCGCTTCGGATCGCGTCGCTCACGGGCGGTATCTTGCCGGGATCGCGGCCTGCGCCGAATGCCACACGCCGGAGAAAGGCGGACCGATCGATGAAAGCGCGCTGTTCAGCGGCGGCCGCGTGATGAAATTGCCGAACGGCATGTCGGCGATCTCAACCAACATCACGCCCGACGAAACGGGCATCGGCACGTGGACCGAAGAAAAGTTCGTCGAAGCCTTCAAAAAACATGAAGGAAAGACCGTCCCGCTCCAGCCCGGACAGGCGCAAACGCTGATGCCGTGGACCGGCTACGCCGGGATGACCCGCGAAGACCTGGCGGCGATCTATGCTTATCTGAGATCCGTCAGGCCGATACCGAGCAAGTGATTCAGCCGGCAAGAACGCGCTCGATCTGTGCGATGTGACGCGCATCATGACCGCCGACAAGCGCCAGCCAATCATGCGCCGTGATCGGACCGAACGCCGGGTGCGGAAACGTAAACTCAAGGCAGTCAACAGTTTCAAAGGTCGGCTGAAGCTCGTTGAGACGGGCCCGGTTTTCATCGAGCGCGACCAGCAACTCGGGGATCGATTTCGTGCCGGTCGGATGAACCCGATCCGGAGCTTCAAGCTTCATACCGCGCGACGCCGCGGCCTTGCTCAAAAAATCCGCCGAAATCCGCGCTTCGCCCGCAAGCGTGCCGCCTTTTTCAGCACCCGCGGCCAGCAAACGGCTGCAGATCATCGTGATTCCGCTTTCGACAATCGTCACGTGTTCGACGATCTCGGCGACGGACCAACCCGCGCCGTTTTCGCGCATCGCCGCCTGTTCGGGCGTCAATCCGCCGATAAGTGCCTTGAACCGGGCGCGAATCTGATCGTTCGCGTCGTAAACCTCGGAAATCGTTTTGTAATTCATTTTCTTCTATTTCTGAACTGTTCCCGGCGAAAGGATCAGCCGGTGCCATCTGAGACTTGAGAACCGGTCCTCGGCCGAATTTACATACTCGCGGACATATCCGGTCTGAAAATACAGATTGTTGTCGATCGACCAGTCAAGTCCGATGATCGGCTGGAATGAGACCAGCGTCTTTTCGTCGGGAATGGTCGACATATCCTGATTCGTGTTTGAATCGATGACGGGCGCGACGTTCGAATTCGGATCGGACTGGCTTTCCTTGGCGCGGTCGTAGGCGAACGACGACAGGCGGAGCGGATTGAGCAACGGGATCGCGGCTTGCGTCGGCGCGTTGCCGACGGCGTCGTAGATCCGGATCTGCGCCGGCTTGTCGAACGCGACGGCGACCTTCGCCGAATCCGGCGACCAGACCGGATGAACTTTCGTCGGGCTGTCGTCGAGCGGACGTTCGCGGCCGTTTCTCTCGATCACGCGGGGCCGGCCGAGCGGGACGAACTTCTCTCCGTTCTGATTCGCGACGGCCATCAGATATCGCCATTCATCAAGCCGCGTCGCAAGCGCGGCGAGCATCGAACTGTCAGGCGACCAGACAAAATGAAAGTAGATAAGATTCTCGGTCTGCGTCAGCGGACGCGTCTCGGTTCCCTCCGCCGAACAAATGTAGATCTGCTCGGTGCGGAACGTGAGCACGTTCGGCGGTGCGGCCGGTCCGGGCGTCGTCTGGACGGCCGGGTCGGGCGTCGGGTCCGGAAGCGCGGTGTTCGAATTCGAGTTCGATCCGAGATCGGGCGGCGAATTCGGATTCGTCACCGGCAACGCCGATGACAGGCTTGAACCGCCCGATCGAGTGATCGCGACAAACGCGACCGCGGTCGAATCGGGCGACCAAACGATGCTGTCAAGAAAATCGACGGCCATCGAATCCGGCGAAACGCGGCGGATGAACTTCCCGTCCGCCCCGTACATGTCGAGCCGGAACGTGTTCGACATGTCGCCTTCGCGGCTGTAGGCGACGAGAAACCGCTTGCCGTCGGGCGACGGAACGGTCTTTGCCAGCAGATCGGCCGAGCGGTTGCCGTCAAAATCGACGCGCACCGCGGCGTTCAGTCCGTCTTCCGGTCGAGGCGCAAGCGTCGGCGCCGGAACGTCGGGCTCGTACCGGAACCCGAGCCTGACCGCCGGCACGTCACGCAGCGCCGGCGCGGCGGGATTCGAAGAATTGAAGATTTCCGAACGGCACGCGGCCGAGAGTATCGCGACGGCGATCGCGGTGATGATCAGTTTCGTCCGCATATCGTTACTTCAGTTCGGCGCCGAGAAATCCGGCATAGATCCGGCGCTGATCGTCGGTCGGATTATCGACCTTGCCGATCGAATAATTGGCGCGGCCCATTGACCCGAGCGTCAGTTCGATCTCGCGCAGGACGTCGAAGCGGAAGATCGTCAGTTTGATCTTATCGCCCGGCTTTTTCTCGGCAAGAAACGCCTGAAGTCCGTTTTGCGATGCGCGCTGGCCGTCGTAGGCGACGATCTGGTCGTTGACGTTCAGTCCCTGTTCGAACGCCGGCGTTCCTTTCGGGACCGCCGAGATCGTCAGCGCGCCGTTTGCCTCGCGCAGCGTCGCGCCGATGTATGCCGATTCACGGCCGCGGTTTTCATTGAGCCTGAGTCCGATTCCGCCGAGGATCGAATTGAAATCGATCTCTTCACGGCCGCGGACGTATTTTGAGAAAAACCCGTCAAGCGACCGGCCGGCCATCAGTTCGGCCGTTTTCTGATAATCCTCGGGCGTGTAATTGCGGTTCTTTTTGAAAAACTCGGCGTAGAGATGGCGGAAGACGTCGTCGAGCGATTTGGTGCCGTTCGATGCGGTCCGGATTTCGACATCGAGAGCGAAATTCACGATATCGCCCTTGTCGTAATATGAGATCTGATTGTTGATCGCGTTTTCATCGGGCCGGTAATACTTGATCCAGGCGTCGAAACTCGCTTCTTCGAGACTGGTTTCAAAGCGGCCCGGACGCTCCTGAAGCTGCTGGATCATCGTTGCCTTCGATGACAGAAAGTCTTTGTCGCTGATCAGTCCGGCGCGGCGCAGCAGCACGTTTTCGTAATAACTCGTCGCGCCCTCGGCAACCCACAGCAGGCGCGTGTAATTTTCGTTCGAGTAATCAAACGGCCCGAGCGCGTCCGGCCGGATCCGCTTGACGTTCCAGAGATGGAAGTACTCATGCGCGACGAGGCCGATGAAGTCGTTGTGCCGGCTGCCGGTAAATCCGTTTTTCTGCCATTGAAGCGCGGTCGAATTGAGATGCTCAAGCCCGCCGCCACCGCGCAGATTGAGAATGAACGTGTAATCGTTGTACGGCAGTTCGCCGAAGATCTCAAAGGCGGCCTCGATGACCTTTGTCGTATCGCGCACCAACCGCTGCGGATTGTAATTGCCGGTGCCGTTGATGACATAGCGGTGCGGCTTGCCCTGGACGGTGAAATTGAGCTCGGTAAAATTCCCGACCTCAAACGGCGAATCGTAAAGTACGTCGAAGTTTTCCGCCTTGAAAACGTTCGTTTCGCCGTCGGCGCGCGGCAGTCCGGTGGCGACTTTCCAATCGCCGTACGGCACGATCCTGACCGTCGAGGCGATGCCGAGATGTCCCTTCGGGTGCATCAACAGCGCCGCCGGGCTGATAAACGCGTGATCGGCGTTGAGTTCGCTTGTCCGGACCGTCAGTTCATTGGCATAGACCCTGTACCGGACAACGATCTCTTTTGCGCCGCCGCTTTCGATCGACCAGATGTTCTTTGCCGACTTTTTCCAGCCGAGCGCTGCGCCGGCGGCATCGGTCGCGGTGAAATCCTCGACATGCCGGGCATATTCGCGGACCAGATAGCTGCCAGGCGTCCAGACCGGCATCACGATCTCGGCCGTTGCCGGCATCTGTTCCCACGTCAGCCGCATCTCGACCTCAAGCCGGTGCGTCCACGGTTTCGACATCCCGACGGTGTATGAAACCGATGGCGGAACCTGTTTGACTTCAACGGTTTGCGGCTTCGATTTCGGTTTCTTTTTCTGCGCGGCCGTGTCTTGGTACATAGCAAAGAAAAGGGCGACGAAAAGCAGCACGAAAAGTGCGGTCTTGGTTGATTTCTGCATCTGAATGACGTTCGATACCGAATTGGATTTCATTTCCCGTTATTCTACTACGTTGGGATAATTTGCTAAACTTTGGATCAGATGCATACGGACTCAGCCGAAGAAAAGTTTTTCACAAAACCGCTTCTGATCATCTTCGTTACTATCTTCATTGACCTTCTCGGGTTCGGGATGGTCATTCCGCTGTTGCCGTTTTTCGCCCAGGATTTTTTGGCGACGCCGTTTGAGATCGGGCTTTTGGTATCGATCTATTCATGGATGCAGTTCTTTTTCGCGCCGATCCTCGGCGGATTGTCGGATCGCGTCGGGCGGCGTCCGGTGCTGTTCTTTTCGATCATCGGATCGGGCGTCGGCTATCTGATGATCGGATTTGCCGGATCGCTGGCGATGATCTTTGCCGGACGCGTCCTCGGCGGCATCACCGTGGCCTTCGGGTTCGGCTTTATCATGGGGCCGGCGCTGGCCGGAATTCTCAGCAAATTCGGCCATGAAGTGCCGTTTTTCGTTGCCGCCGGGCTGAGTTTTGCCAACGCCGCGATGCTCTATTTCATCCTGCCTGAATCGATCAGGCCCGGCGCGGTCGTCCATGCACGCAGGGGACGCATCGCGGAACTGCTTGATTCGGTCAAAGATCCGCGGTTCGCGTCGCTCGTGCTTCAGTATTTTCTGCTGGTGATGGCCTTTTCGATGATGAACACGGCGTTTCCGTTCTTTACCAACGTCAGTTTCGGTTACGACGCCGAAAAGACCGGTTACGTGCTGGCCTATGTCGGTCTGCTGGCGGTCATCATGCAGGGCGTTTTGCTCGACAGGTTTTCAAAGCGTTTTGGCGAGATCCGGCTGGTGATTGCCGGAACCTTCATTCTGCTGCTCAGTTTTCTGGCCGTGCCGTATGTCACCAAGGATTCGTTCGGGCTGGTCGGATTGCTGATCGGCGCCGCCGGATTTGCGATCGGAAACGGTCTGTCATCGCCGTCGCTCAGTTCGCTGGCGTCAAAGAACGCGCATGATCATGAACAGGGCAAGGCAATGGGCGTGATGCAGTCAGCCGCGTCGCTGGCGCGCGCCGTTTCGCCGACGCTGACCGGGATCCTGCTCAACAACAGCGTCGATCAGGTCGATCAGACAACGCTCACGCGAAACTTCTGGACCGCCGCCGCGATCCTCGCCGTAACGCTCGTCGTCGCCGTCATGTTCTATCGCCGCCGCGACCGGGTTGAGTGAGATGTTGAGATCGGATTACGGTTTTGAGAGATTTGAACGCTAACCACACCAAATACGCGAAACCGAAATCAACAATGAGATCTTCTTGCCTGTCCGGGCCTGAGCCTGTTTCGCGGACTCAATAGTGGCCGAACCCTTCGCGTAAGACCGCAAATTTGGCGTATTTCGCGTGATTCGCGGTAAAGGCTCTTGGTATTTTGATATTGAGATCGGATTACGGTTTTGAGATTTGAACGCTAACCACACCAAATACGCGAAACAGAATCAACAATGAGATCTTCTTGCCTGTCCGGGCCTGAGCCTGTTTCGCGGACTCAATAGTGCCCGAGACCTTCGCGCAAGACCGCAAATTTGGCGTATTTCGCGTGATTCGCGGTAGAAGCTCTCAGCATTTTGATATTGAGATCGGATTACGGTTTTGAGAGATTTGAACGCTAACCACACCAAATACGCGAAACCGAAATCAACAATGAGATCTTCTTGCCTGTCCGGGCCTGAGCCTGTTTCGCGGACTCAA